>NZ_LGSU01000095.1 GCF_002260545.1 Hydrocoleum sp. CS-953
TACTCCCCTACTCCCCTACTCCCCCACTCCTAACTCCTTCTTCAATCAAAACGGTCGAACAATTACACTGAAATAAAACCCAGAATCTTGAGCATTATTGCCACGATCGTCTATATGTATCAAAGGCAAGCCATAGTCCAAACGTAGATCGACCTGTGGCACAGGTTGCCAAATCAAACCTATTCCAGCTCCGGCCAAAAATCTTTGCTCTGGTAAAAAATCATTACTGGGATTACTACCATCATTCCAAACAGCTCCGATATCTATAAAAGGAGTAAACTGTATCAAAGGCAAACCAGACTCGTCCCGATAAACCGTAATTCTGTCCTCAATAGAAAATCGAAAACCGTTATCTCCAGACCTGACATTTTGGCGATAGCCCCGTAACGACAAACCACCACCAATAATAAATTGTTGATATGGCAACACAGGAGTTGAGGACAACTGCAAATCTCCCTGGACAATCAATAAATGACTACCACTTAATCTTTGTACCCTTTGTACTTGGCCTAGCCAACTAAAGAAATGTCCATCAGGTTCTGGATCTTGCCTGACAGTAGCATCAAATAAACCAGTACCAATATTGAATTGCGATCGCAAAGCCCAAGCACCTAGAGGGTCTCGACGAATATAATCTTGTCCCAACCTAATTACTGTACTGCTATTAATACCATCATCCTCAGTGTCATCTGGATTGGCAAAATTAAAAAGTTCATCATTAAGGAAAGATTTTGTCCGCTGATAAGTCAAACCGAGAGACAAGGCAAATTCTTGTCTAGGATTTCTCAATATAGGTTGACGGTAACTAAACTCATATACATCTGTTGAGCCACTAATATCCAAATCCTCAAAATCTTGACCAATTCTATTACTGTTAGGTGCTGCTCTTACCTGCAAAGTACCATTCATGGCATTAATAGGCAAATTATAAATAAAGTCAAAGACATCTGATTCATCATCAAAAATTCTAGTGGTGTTATAAGATGCCACAAAAAAATCACCCCGTCCAGTTAAGTTGCGATGTAGGGCAGTCCAACCAGTTCGTTCTGAACCTACCGTTGGAGGAGAATAGTTATCAATGTTCATACTCAACTCGAAAGGATTTGTTTCTGTGACACGAACAATGAGAATACTTTCCCCTGGTGTTTGACTAGCTCGCAAACTAGCTTCAATATTTTCAAATAAAGGATTAGAGCGAAGTAACCGTAGTTGATTTTCTAGCCTAGCAGTGTCTAATGGCTTTCCTACTCCAAGGCGTATCCGACTTTTAATATAGGGGTCTCGTAATCTTTTTGTCCCTTCAATTTGGATTTCTCCTAAAATGCCTTCTACAACTTCAATCCTAACTACACCCTCGGTAATAGTTTGGGGAGGTAAAAATGCTCTTGAGGTAATATAGCCACGTTCTAAATAAATTTCGGTAATTGTATCTGCTACTTGCCGAAGTTCTAATAGAGTGACTAAACGTCCTTCTAGTGGCCCAACGAGGGTATTAATTTCTTCTGGGGTTAAAATTGTACTTCCTGATATTAAAATTCTCTGGACAGGAATTTCTTGATTTGGTTCATCTGGCAGAGGTTGGGATGGTGGTGGTTTTTGTAGTTCTTGTTCTTTGGGTGTTTCTGGTTGAGTTGGTTGGGGAAGGGGTTGGAGGAAGCGATCGCGATTTGGCTCTGGTCGGGGATTTTCTGGTAGACTATTTGGTAGTCTGGGCGGATTTGTTGGAGAATTTTGAGCATAAGTTGATTGGCTTTGAGTGACAGTATTAATCACTTCCCCTGAAGTAAGAGTGTCTTCAGTATTTTGTAACGTCTGAGTTAATTTTTGTATTTGTTTAATGTTTTTTTGTCGGGGATAAGTTTTTCCACCTGCAATTAATTTTATTCCTTCTCTTTTCCTAAGTTGAGATATTAAAGTTTTACGATTAAGGTTTTTATGTTGATGTTTATGAATTAACTTTGGAGTTAATTCTGATGTAAATTTAGATTTTTTGAATAATGAAATATTGCCTTTATTAGCTGTTAGTGAAGTTTTATTCAAGAATTTATCCACATCTGTAGTTTTAGATATAGCTTGATTAGCTAATAGGCAAATAATTGTAAATGTAGTAGGAATTAATGTGATAATTTTCAAC
>NZ_LGSU01000950.1 GCF_002260545.1 Hydrocoleum sp. CS-953
ATACTAACATCTACCTCCCATAAACCCGGTTTCTTATAATACTCCAAAGCAAGCGGATTTGATATAAAATCTTAATAGATGATTTTTGACTTTTGCATGGGTGACTTCTCTGAAGCGGTATAGCATTCGACTATTTCAGCAAAGCAAAATTCAATCGAATATAAAGAACTTCAGAAAAATACGTTATATCATGTCTGGTTGAACAGTGATAAATAAATAATCATGGAGGAGTCAGGAGTCGTAGGGGCGATTCGCGTTTGCGGAGCATTCCGTTAGGAAATCGCCCGTACAGGAGTCAGGAGGGAAGAAAGAAGAACAGGAAAAGAAGGAGAAAGTTTTTTTTATCACACTCTTATCCGGACATGATATTACTATTTATAGAACCCCTAAGCGTATCTCCAGAAAATAGGTCTTGGTGGAGAATTAATTGATAAAAAATGGGTAATAATTGATTTGATGATGGGATGAGTGGGAGATATTTAATACACCCCATCTCCCCATCTCCCCACACTCCCGTACGGACGCCCTTATGCAACGTCCCTACCCCTACTCTCAATCTATAATTTTAAATAGATCCCAAATGGCTTCTATAGCAATACGCAAATAGGTCGCAGACATTTATAAATACTCAAACTTAGCCAGGAATTACTTCTGACTTCTGTAGAGGCAAATGGCCATTTCCCCCTACTTTTGACTTGCGCGTAGCACTATATACCCTTTCTCATAAAATCCTGTTATAAATAAGGGCAAGAATCTCAATATTATAACCATTACTAAAATTTGGTTTAATTGGGAAATTCTATCAACCTCGATCATTAGATCGTCAGATTAGTTCAATAAAAATAATAATACCAATCTAGTTTGGAGCGATATTTTAGATATGAGTGCAGAAAAAAAAATAGATAAGCAACAAGTTTTAGGTCCTACAATTTTAGCAGGGTGTATGGGCTTTATGATTATTTCCGCTTGGGCTTTTGCTAGTCCTAACGCTTTTAAACGCCCCACTATTGATGTTCAATTAACCGAAAATGTAGATTCGGAAAATGTAGATTCTCAAACAGAAGAAATTCAAGTAACAGAAACCCTAGAAACTGATACAACTACAACTACTACTACTGAAGCAGACTCTGCAACTACAACGACAGAAACCCTAGAAACTGATACAACTACAATTGCGACAACGACAGATCGACAGTCAGAGGTAAACACAGAAACAACAACCTCTACCGAAGAAACTACTACTGATACGACAGAAACAACAACCNGAAGAAATTCAAGTAACAGAAACCCTAGAAACTGATACAACTACAACTACTACTACTGAAGCAGACTCTGCAACTACAACGACAGAAACCCTAGAAACTGATACAACTACAATTGCGACAACGACAGATCGACAGTCAGAGGTAAACACAGAAACAACAACCTCTACCGAAGAAACTACTACTGATACGACAGAAACAACAACCTCTACCGAAGAACCTACTACTGATACGACAGAAACAACAACCTCTACCGAAGAACCTACTATTGATACGACAGAAACTACTACTAACGCTGAAACTCTACAACCAACTACTACATCACAACCCGAACCTGAGACTCCCATTGCTACAACAGACATAGCGGAAACATCTCAGTCACAAGGAAAATCTTTGACTAAAGCAAAAACTCTTGGTCAAGTCAAATTTGGTCTCAATGAATTTGAATTATCTTCCCCAGCAGAGCAAACTATAAATAGTCTCATCTCAGAAATTAAGGAATACGATCCTAATAAAGTTACTATTAAAGTTGAAGGTCATACATCGAGAGTTGGTGATACTCAGGTAAATCAACTAATTTCCCAAGACCGAGCAGACGCTGTGGTCAGATATTTAAAAGGGCAAAATTTACCCCATGAGGTTGTTGGTGAAGGAGTTGGTTATTCTCAACCACTCCCAGGTACAGATCCCTATGCTGATGTAAACCAGCGTACAGTGATTATTTTGACCCCTGTTAATTAACTTTGTAATTTTCTGATAAAATTAATATTAATCGTTGACTCTTATTTTAAGGCTGGCAGATTCCAAATTTTAGGTTTCATGCCAGTTTTTGTCTGTTTAAATAATATGAAATATACAGGTAGATAAAATTAAATGGCTCGCAAAAAACCTTTTTCTCCAGAAGAGTTCAAATTTTTATATTCTCAAGTTCCCAGACTTGTTGTAGAAATAGTTGTGAAAACTGAAACAGGTGTGGTATTAACTCTTAGAAAAGATGCTGCTTGGAATAATCTTTGGCATCTTCCTGGAGGTACAGTTTTTTATCAAGAATATATTGAAGATGCTATTCAGAGAATTGCACAAGAAGAGTTAAGTATTACAGTTACAAAACAACAGTTATTAGGATATTCTGAATATTATAGTGAAGTTAAACAACGGGGTTTTGGTTGGTCGGTGGGATTAGTATTTTTATGTACTGCAAATTCTCCCCTTCCTTCAGAGAATGAAGAAGGAGAAGAAATTAAAATTTTCGATTATATTCCAGATAATATTGTTGAAGAACAGAAAAAAATATTGAATCAGGTTTTATCAATGTAATTCTAACTTTCAAATTTATTTAGGGAAAAAATTTATATGAGATCAAATCCGGTAGTATCCGTATAATTCAAGACCGTAGGGGTTTGGTCTCCAAACCCTCGATAAACTAGGAGTTTTCGCTCTTTTATGATGGTAGAATTATATCACTTCCGTTGCCCAGCGGATTTGATATTAAATCTGCCGAATATCAAATTCATTTGAACAACGGTAAATAGTAGCTAATAGCTCAAAGAACCAGTTATAGTTTCATTATCGCCACCCCTTAACTATAACGATCTAGTTTTCAATTCCAAAATCTAAATATAGTCAGAGATTACTTTTGAATACATGACTTTTGACTTGCGCTATACTGTTATAGTATCGTCGTCTCTAATCCTTAACTATAACGATCTAGTTTTCAATTCCAAAATCTAAATACAGTCAGAGATTACTTTTGAATACATGACTTTTGACTTGCGCTATACTNTCCTTAACTATAACGATCTAGTTTTCAATTCCAAAATCTAAATACAGTCAGAGATTACTTTTGAATACATGACTTTTGACTTGCGCTATACTTTCGCGATCGCCACTCCTTAACTATAACGATCTAGTTTTCAATTCCAAAATCTAAATCAGGAAATTTTCACTTTTATATTACAAAAGTATTATTTATGTATTAATATAAATAGCTGTGGTTCTAAAATTGAAATAGAATTATGGCAACTTTCAGGGACATCATTAAATACTACCAGGCATACTTGCCACTTTCCATCTTCACCATTGGAGCATCAAGCGCCCTAGAATTAACAGACCTCATAGTTCCTTATGCCATCGGCCAGATTTTGAATGTACTCTCAGAACGTTCCACAGACTGGCCAATGGAAAAATTAATCGAGGCAATTGCCAACTTAACTGGACTACCAAATAATCAACTATTATCCCTATCTGTGCCATTAGGACTAATATTTTTAGTCAGCATCACCAAAGGTCCAACTCTCGCTTGGCTCGGCCACTGGTATCATTGGTTTGTTCCGCTTAAAGCACGTCGAGACCATTTCCAAAAAGCCGTCCAAAAAATTCTCACCCTACCTCTAGAATTTTACGACGAAAATAATCCAGGACGTATCGCCAACCGTATTTCCAAAGGAGTCTTAAATCACACCTGGACTTACCCAGAAATTGCTGGTATTTTAATCCCCAAATTAGTGCGGGTATTCGGCATTTTTATTGTCATCTTTTTAATAGAATCACCAATTGCTCTTTTATTTCTTGGTTCATTTATTTTTATCCTGACTTTTACTATCAAAAGCCTTCAACATATTGCCAAAATGGAAATCGCTTTTGATCAATATGAAGAAAACACAGAAAGTCACAACTCAGAAATTATTACCAATATCAAAACAGTCAAAGCATTTGCAACAGAAACTCAAGAATTGCAAAGACAAACTACTCGAATAGACCGCGCCCTCAAAGTTATTATAGGTAGAATTCATAAAAGCTATGTTTGGCTATCCATGTATCAGACAAGTATTGTTGAATTTTGCTTATTCTTCATTCTAGGTTTGACATTATTTACAACATTGTCTGGTGAAATTTCTCTAGGATATTTTGTGACTATATACACTTTAGCCAGCATGGCTTATGCAGAAATAACTCCCATCAGTCAATTAACCGAAGAATTTGTCCGTCGCTATGCTTCAATGATTCGTTTCCATGAATTTATGCAGTTACCCATAGGTTCTGATGCTGCTAATTTAACAGAAGTAACTGCAAAATCAACAGAATCGACAAATATTAATCACTACAAATTTACAGGCAAACTTGAATTTGAAAACTTGAGCTTTGGTTACAACCCTAACAAGCCTGTTTTAAAAGATATAAATCTCTTGATTAAGCCTTGTAAAACTATTGCTTTAGTCGGAAAATCTGGTTCAGGAAAATCTACTTTAGTCAAATTAATATTCAGATATTTTTCACCAAATCAAGGTAAAATTTTAATCGATGGAGAAGATATTAATAGTCTTAATATTACAGGTTATCGACGTCGATTAGCAATTGTTCATCAAGAGGTAGATATATTCAATGGCACTTTATTAAGCAACCTAACTTACGGTAATCCTGAAGCCACTTTTGAACAGGTTAAAGAAGCTTGTAAAATTGCTAAAGCTGATGAATTTATTCAACAAATGCCTCAAGGTTACTATACAGTTGTTGGTGAAAGAGGGATGCGATTATCCGGCGGTCAACGACAACGTATAGGAATAGCTAGAGCTTTGTTAGTAGACCCAGATATACTAATTTTTGATGAGGCAACTTCTAGTTTAGATTATGAAAGTGAGCGAGCTATTCAGTTAGCAATGCAGGATATTTTTGGGACTCGTACCACTATTATTATTGCTCATAGACTCAGTACAGTAAGGGAGGCCGATAAAATTGTGGTACTTGACCAAGGTAGAATTGTGGAAGTGGGTAGCCATGAGGAATTGCTAGGCCAAGAAGGTATTTATCATCGACTACATTCATTGCAAGAAACCGTTAAACACCATGTTGGCTTGGACTTGAGGAGTAGCAAATAATTTTTTTTCACCAAACTATTGCAATAAAAATTATTTGTGTTAGTATATATAAATGTGAGTAGCAAGGGTCGATGCCCGAGTGGTTAATGGGGGTGGACTGTAAATCCACTGGCTACGCCTACGCTGGTTCAAATCCAGCTCGGCCCACTCACTCAAATTAAACTAGCACTCAGCTATCAGCTCCTTAATCTTTAAAATGGCTGGTTGAAAATTAATAACAACTACTAATTTTTCAATATATAGTGGTAGGAATTAAAGCTTTTAATTTTTATCTGACAGCTAAATGATGTTTTGGGAATACTCCTTTAGGAAAAACTGATAGCTAGTTAAAAGGATTGAAAGAAAAACGCCCGTGTGGCTCAGTGGTAGAGCACACCCTTGGTAAGGGTGAGGTCACGAGTTCAATCCTCGTCACGGGCTTTCAGAATTAAGTAAAGAAATAAAGTTATTATTAATTATCTTATCATTTTAATATCTGCATATATAATACTT
>NZ_LGSU01000951.1 GCF_002260545.1 Hydrocoleum sp. CS-953
AGTTAGTATCGTTTGTGTAAAAACTCAAGAAATATCTACCCTCCTAGGTTTAAAGTTTTTCCTGCTTTATTAGAACTTCTGACTTATGACTTGACCTCCACTATAACAATACCGATGTACCAGACTTGATATTAATTTTGTGGTTCATCCATGCCAAAACCGCTATATAATTAAGAGAGTATCAGAAAAATCGGCGTTGCTGAGTGGTAATGATTTTTATATTAAGTATCAACGAAAAACATAAGTTTTCCGATGTTACCTTCAGCTACTCACCATTACATTTCAGCAACGGCGAAAAATCTAGATATTTTTTGTTGTTTTGTAGAAATAAAAGAAATGGATCTTCCTAACCCAGATACTCCCTTATATAATCATCCTCTACCGAAAATTGAGCAATGGCTTCAAGAAAATGGCTGCCAACAAAATTCGGAAAAATTGCACTGTTGGTGGGTTGAAAGACCAGCTTGGAAAGCAGAGTTATTACTTGAAATAGATCAACTTACTGTACGTTATGTAGATGCAGGTATTGATGGTACTGATATTCAACGCTCTTTTAAATATTCCTTGGCTCGGCAGGATCTTGAAGCAGCAATCTTTTCCGGACCTTAGTTTCACTTCAATCAATCAGATTTTGCCAAATCTACGTTCACGTTGCTGATAAGCGGATAAAGCACGATGAAATTCAGGACGATTAAAGTCAGGCCAAAATGTCTCAGTTACATAAATTTCTGAATAAGCAATTTGCCAAAGTAAAAAATTACTAATTCGCATTTCCCCACTGGTACGAATTAATAAATCTGGATGAGAAATGCCAGTAGTATAAAGATATTGTTCAAAAATTTCTTCATTAATTTCTTCAGGTTTGAGCAGACCTTTTTCTACTTGAATGGCGATCGCTTGACAAGCTTGTATAATTTCTTGACGTCCCCCATAATTAGTAGCTACAGTAAACTTAATTCCCTGATTTTGCCTCGTCGTTTCCATTGAGTTTTTAATCTCAGCTTGTAAAGACAGAGGCAAAGAACTTAAATTACCAACAAATCTAATTTGAACATCTTCTGCCATCATCTCTTGTAGCTCTTGACGCAGAACTCTTTCAAACAAAGTCATTAAAAAATTAACTTCCTCTAGAGGTCTGCCCCAATTTTCACTAGAAAAAGCATAGGCAGTTAAGGCTTCTATACCCCAATCTCTACAGCATCGCAGTAGATCCTTCAGCGCCTCTACTCCACGCCTATGACCCATAATGCGAGGTAAACCACGATCTTTTGCCCAACGACCATTGCCATCCATAATCACAGCTACATGGTTAGGCAACCTTTCCGGTTTCAAGTCAACAGGTAAATCTTGTAAACAAGTTCCTTGATTCATCTTTTCTTTCGAGGAGCTGATGGACTTTGACGAAGTACCCATGAAATTAATCTCGATCCTTTTGATCCTATTTGACGTCCCAGACTAAGTATAGGGATTGAATTTGTATTTTTTTCACTACCGGATNCAGCTACATGGTTAGGCAACCTTTCCGGTTTCAAGTCAACAGGTAAATCTTGTAAACAAGTTCCTTGATTCATCTTTTCTTTCGAGGAGCTGATGGACTTTGACGAAGTACCCATGAAATTAATCTCGATCCTTTTGATCCTATTTGACGTCCCAGACTAAGTATAGGGATTGAATTTGTATTTTTTTCACTACCGGATAGAAATAGACGTTCCTCTAATAACTCCTTTAGTTTATTACCTGTTAAAGGCCGATTCAAAGTTCCTTTTTCTGCTAGAGAAATAGAACCAGTTTCTTCAGATACCACTATACAAAGGCATTTTTCTACTTGTTCTGTAATTCCCATAGCTGCTCTATGACGAGTCCCTAGTTGTCTGGAAGCTATTCTTTCAGAGAGTGGTAGAATCACACCAGCCGACATAATCTTGCGTTCTCTAATTAGAACTGCTCCATCATGTAATAAAGTTTTTGGCTGAAAAATAGTTTGTAATAGCTCCTTAGAAAGTTCAGCATTTAACTTTACACCAGGTACAGAAAAATCTCTTTCATCAATAGGTCCATCTGTTTCTATAATTAACAAGGCACCTATACGATTTTGGGACAATTGTTTGATTGCTTCTACTATTACATCAATAATGTTATCTGATTCAGGTAGAACTCGGCGATCGTGTCCAAACATTTGTAGAATTTCCCCCTGTCCCAACTGTTCGAGAAATCTACGGAATTCTGATTGTAATATTACTGCCATTGAGACGGCAGAACCAATCACTAGGCTGTTGAGGGCAAAACTTAATAGTCTTAATCCTGCCCAATGACTTAAAGCAGAAGCCAACATTAAGACTATAAAGCCCCTTACCATCCATAATGTACGACGTTCCCCTATGATGACTAGCACCATATATATCAGGGCTAGAACCAGTCCAATATCAATACTATGTAGTAATAAGGACTTCATCAAGCCTGGGTCATTACCAAGACCCGATTTCATTGAACTTTAATTATTAATCTAGTGTCAACTTTTAATTTAGCTTTCTTGTTAAACTAAGTCAGGTAAGTTACCCTACCCGACTCGTCTTTAGAACCGGACTTGAGACTTTCACCTCATCCGGCTCCTCTCTTAGTCGTCCTTTTTCATAGGCACATCATGCTTTAAAATTAACATATCGTCAATCCATACATAATTTTCAGGTAAGTCCTGTGGCCTAAATTTTGGATATGTCTTTTTATCTAAAGCCGTTTTACTGTCGTGGCAATGTCGGTGTAACAATTGTTTATTTTTATATGTGTTGTCACCACCTTTAGACCTTGATTTTATATGGTCAATTTCCATAAGGTCAGTCGGGCCAAAGGTTAGTCCACAAAATGCGCATTTATTCTTTTGCCGTCTTAACAGCGTTGTGACTTCTTTCCTTACACCTGGATATTTACCGATTCTATTACTCCAATAAGTCCAATCGCCGTCATAAGGGGATTTATTACCTTTTACTTTAATGTGTCTTACAATAGGAACATCTGAGTGTAGGTTTAGTATATATTCGCCGTCATTAAGCAACCAATTTCTGGTTTCTTTACAATGAGGAAAATACTTTTTCTTCACCCATTTAGCCGACTTATTTGGATGCCTTCTACTTGCCCATCGCCATAATCTTTTCCATAGAAGCATATCCATTTTTGCAAATGTCTTCTTACTGACTACGGTTGAGAAGTAGTTACACCATCCTATGATTACCGGATTTAGTTGAACTATCAAAGCTTTGGTCGGAATGGTTTTACGTTTATCGGATATATTATCCGCCAGTTTCCGATAATGAGTTTTGATACTCTTGGAGGATGGTTTAATCAGCGTCTTAAATCCTTGTTTAGTTGACTTAACCTTCCATTGCCTGATTGTGAATCCTAAGAAATCAAATCCGGGTTTATTACCTTCATATTCTTCCAAGGTGTGGGCAATTTTGGTCTTTTCTGGTTTTAGTTCTAATCCTATCTGGTTTAACCATTCCTGTATTACGGCTTTTGATTGTAACACTACTTTGATATCTTCATGTAGGATTACAAAGTCATCGGCGTAGCGTACTAGAGTGAGCCTTTGGGCTTTGCTACTTGGACTTAATTGCTTACCATTCCATTTCATATAAGTGGTTTTGGCAAACTCTTTTATCCTTTTTTCTATACCGTGTAGGGCGATGTTTGCTAGTAAGGGTGATATTACCCCGGACTGTGGTGTACCTTCCACAGTGTTTGAGAATTGTTTGTTATCAAAAACTCCGGCTCTTAACCACTGTTTGATTAATCGCCTGTAGGGTGTTTGACCTAATTTTCTCAACAGTGCATCATGGTTAATTCGGTCAAAACATTTTGATATATCAGCATCCAATACATATTTAGGTTTAAATTTGATCTGTCAAAGATGGCACTAATGGCATCATGTGTTGACCTCCGGAAAAGACCATAGCTATTAAGTTCAAATCTAGCCTCCCACTCTGGTTCCATACCCAACTTAACCAGGGATTGTAATGCATGATCGTACATTTTGGGTATTCCAAGAGGTCTCTTTTCGTCCCTTCCTGGTTTTGGTATCCAGACATCAAGGGTAGGACTTGCTTTGAGGTATCGCGTGTTTAATAAATCGACCAAGTTAAATCTCTGTTCTTGAGGTAGATTCTTAATACCATCTATACCATCAGTTTTCTTACCTTGGTTATCTTGAGTCACGCGCCTAACAGCTAGCAACAAGGCGTAATAACTAGAAGTCAGAAGTCGTTGGTATTTACCCCGATACGCGGATTTCGCCACGGCTGGATGCTCTGTAAATTAAATGCATGCAACTTAAATACATTCTTCTCAACCCGTCTCCAGTTAATATCNATACGCGGATTTCGCCACGGCTGGATGCTCTGTAAATTAAATGCATGCAACTTAAATACATTCTTCTCAACCCGTCTCCAGTTAATATCCTTCCATTTTAGGTTCGGATTAATACATACTGGGTCTGGTATATCGTCTGTATCCCATGCCACGCTTAAAAATGGTTTAGGGTTTCCTAAACGTCTTTTTAGTGTTTTAGCTTTATTCATCGCGCTTTGATTACCTTACATTACGTCTAACAGTGGGTACGTCAGCAAATGAATTTAGAATGTAGAATTGTTTGAATTTAGAATTGGAAAATTAATAAATTAGAATTCTAAATTTAATAATTTAATCATTTAATAATTCTAAATTCTGAATTCTGAATTCTGAATTCTCAATCTATGCTTTTTACCCAATCCTANTTCTAAATTTAATAATTTAATCATTTAATAATTCTAAATTCTGAATTCTGAATTCTGAATTCTCAATCTATGCTTTTTACCCAATCCTATTCTCCCTAAGACCTACAACCTATGTGCAGATTGACCTTGAATAGCGCACCTTCGATTTCGACCTATATTCTTAGGTGTCTTAAGGAGGTTTTCTCGTTCCCTTATTCCTTTATTACGACTGATTTAGTGGGGCAAAATCTCCCGGAGGGTTCGGCATGGTTGCTAATCTCATGTAAATAAGGTTATCCATAGACCCCCTGACTTTTGTCCTACACCCCATAGCTACCTTTGAGGTGGTTATTACTTACGAGAGTTTCATCACCTTCCTATTCGTCCACTTGTGAGCCTTTGCTAGAGGTCTCACTTATTTGGTAGTTAAAGCTTTAACCTCATTTAGACCAGTTTCACCAGTTTGATATTCAGTCTTACCAGTGTGACCTATGCTTTCTACCCAGACAACGGGGCGGAGGAATTTCACCTCGAAGGATATAAGAGTTTTCTCGTGACTATATATTTATCACCTCCTTAATCACGGAAGGCTAGATATATCTGCTTTTTAACAGTCTTGACTAGCCAACGAGTCGCACTTACATTGGTAACATATTAGTTGCTATTCTTTTAGGTTTGTGTTACCAATCAAATACTATTATTACCCATAGCTATTCGTTCTGGTAAAGTATCTTGATTGAGTAAATCTTGGTAAGTTTCCCTCTGTAAAATTACATTTACTTCGTTATTGGATACTAAAACTGCTGCTGGACGTGGTAAACGATTATAGTTAGAAGCCATGCTATAGTTATAAGCACCTGTAGCCATAACTACTAAACAATCTCCTGGTT
>NZ_LGSU01000952.1 GCF_002260545.1 Hydrocoleum sp. CS-953
TGTCTGCTACTAATATTAGGATAAATGATGAATTTGAGGAGACTTCTGGGGATGCGGATATTAAGTTGGAGGCGACAAATGATATTACTTTTGAGGATATAGATGATGATGTGCTGGAATTTCAACCAGGGGGTGGCGAGATAGAATTTCGTGCAGATGTTGATGGGGATGGAGTTGGTATTGTGAAAATGTTGGATAATGAGGCGGATGATGGGAGCGATCAGAATACCTTTGAGAATGGAGCAGATACTATTAAGACTAATGGGCGGAATTTGACTATTGCTGGTGCCGAAATTGTTTTGGGGAATATTGATACTTCTTGGTTGCCTATTTATTCTGGTGCGGAGTTGTTGGTGGCGATCGATGTGGATGAGGGTGGAGCAATACCAGCATCAGGTACGGCAGGCACTGCAACATTTACTTTTACTGTAGATGGTGACTTAGAAACTATCGAAAATCTAGATGTACGCTTTTCTGCTGAACATACTTACGATGGAGACTTAGAAGTTTATCTTGAATCACCCGAAGGGAAGGAAATAAGACTTTTTGCAGGTGTTGGTGGTTCGGATGATAACTTTCAGGATACTGTATTGGATGATAATGCTTCTACAAGTATTAGCTCTGGCAATGCTCCGTTTGATGGTACATATCGTCCCCAAGAAAGTTTAGCAGAATTTAATGGAGAAAACCCTAATGGAACTTGGACTTTGAGGGTAGAAGATAGGGCTGGTGGAGATAGTGGCAGGTTATACAAAGCTGGTGATGATGCTGTTTGGGGAACAACTGCCATAGGTACACAACTGTTGCTGCGTAGTCCCCTGGTTGAAAGTGCTGGAGGAAGAGGAAGTGGAAATGGTGGAGCAATAAACCTAGAAGCAACTCACGATAATATTAGGGTAGGAAATATTCGTAGTTTTAGCGAAACTGGTGATGGGGGAAGAATTGACCTGAAAGCTAACAAAAATATTATTACAGGGTTGATTAATTCTAGTTCATCTCAAGGAAATGGAGGTAATGTTAACCTTAATTCTATATCTGGCAATATTGATACATTTTCATTGGATACTTCATCTTTTGATGGGGATGGGGGAGATATTACTATCTCTGCTGGGGATAATATTAACATTGGAAATGTAAATTCTTCATCATCGGGTGGGGATAATGGAGATAATATTGCTGCTGGAAACAGCTCTGTCGGAAATGTTACTCAGACTGCGGGTGGAAATGTTAATATTAGTATCTCTGCTGGGAGTGATATTCAGACTGCGGATGGAAATGTTAATATTAGTATCTCTGCTGGAGATATTACTCAGACGGCAACTGAAGATGCTACTATTAGTAACTCTGCTGTGAGTGATATTCAGACGACAAGTGGAAATGCTGGAGATATTACTATCTCTGCCAATGGTAATATTCAGACGGCATCTGTATCCGGTCAAAATATTACCATTGATAGTCAAAGTGGTGTCGTTGATACCTCGGCGGGTTCCCTCAATACCAAATATAACGAAGATGGAGGAAATATTCAAATTACTGCTAATGGTAATATCAAAACGGCATCTGTATCTGGTCAAAATATTACCATTGATAGTCAAAGTGGCAGCGTTGATACCTCAACAGGTTTCCTCAACACCAATTCATTTAACGAAGAANTATCTGGTCAAAATATTACCATTGATAGTCAAAGTGGCAGCGTTGATACCTCAACAGGTTTCCTCAACACCAATTCATTTAACGAAGAAGGAGGAAATATTGAAATTACTGCTAATGGTAATATCAAAACGGCATCTGTATCTGGTCAAAATATTACCATTGATAGTCAAATTGGTGGCATTGATACCTCGGCGGGTTCCCTCAATACCAATTCATTTAACGAAGACGGAGGAAATATTGAAATTACTGCTAATGGTAATATCAAAACTGCATCTGTATCCGGTCAAAATATTACTATTGAAAGTCGTAGGGGTAACATTGATACCTCAGCAAGTTCCCTCAATGCTAGTTCAGACAATGAAGAAGGAGGAAATATTGAAATCACTGCCGATGGTAATATCAAAACGGCATCTGTATCTGGTCAAAATATTACCATTGATAGTCAACGTGGCAGCATTAATACCTTGGCGGGTTCGCTCCGTACCAGTTTATATAATCAAGATGGAGGAAATATTCAAATTACTGCCGATGGTAATATTCAGACCGCAAGTCTAAACTCCTCATCATTTGGTGAGAGTAGTGGAGATGGAGGAAATATTAATATTACCAGCAATAACGGAAATATTACTATTATTAGCGGTGATACATTTACATCAAGAAATATTCCGACTATTATCAACTCATCCTCAAAAAATGGTACTGCTGGAGATATTACTATCACTTCAGAAAGATTAATTACTTTAGCAGGTCAAGTTCTTGCTACCGGAAATACTCAGGGAGGAAACGTCAGCTTAACTAGCAAATTATCAGATGTAAATGCCAGTTTAGCTATCTTTAATCGCACATCAGAAAACGGCACAAACGGCAACCTGAATATTACGGCCAATAATGGTAGTATTGACATGGGGGAATTCAGTGGTTCACGAAACATCACTATTGCTGATGGGGGAGAAAGTGAAGAATTTAGCGATCGCCCCAATGCTAATATTATTTCAGATGCGGACAAAGTTAATGAAAAAAGTGGAGAAGTAACTTTGCAAGCACACAACGATATTACAATTAATGAATCTATTAATGCTGAGGACATTTCCAAGCTAGAATTAAGAGCTGGACGCGATATCAATATTAACGCTGACATCGATACCTCCAGTAGCAACGGTGATATTGTTCTGAGTGCGAATGACCAAGGAGCAGATATTCAATATCGGGGTGAGGGAGCAGGAGATATAACAATGGCAGCAGACACAACTATCAATACAGGTAGTGGACAAATTTCGATTTCAATAGGTAACTTAGCAGAAGTAGAANAATTAAGAGCTGGACGCGATATCAATATTAACGCTGACATCGATACCTCCAGTAGCAACGGTGATATTGTTCTGAGTGCGAATGACCAAGGAGCAGATATTCAATATCGGGGTGAGGGAGCAGGAGATATAACAATGGCAGCAGACACAACTATCAATACAGGTAGTGGACAAATTTCGATTTCAATAGGTAACTTAGCAGAAGTAGAAGTAGGAGATATTACCTTAAGTAACCTCCAAACTACAGGAAATATTACAGTAGATGCTAACGGCGGTAACATTTTCCGCAGCTCAGAAAATTCTCTAATTACTGCTGGTAATGCTGCATTGCGAACCAAAGAGACGGGTAGTATCGGTACAGAGACAGAACCACTCAATATTAGTCTGGAAAATTTGTCAGCAAGGAGTGGTAGTGGAGGAGTGTTTTTCAACTCACCCAACCAAGGAGTCAATATCGGAAATGCCAGCAATGTTATCACCGGAATTTCTACCCAAGACGGCGGTGATATACAAGTAACAGCTAAAGGAGATATTACTGTTACTGAATCCTTATTTACTGCATCTATTGAGCGATCAGGAGCCAATGAGCAATCAGGTAATATTACCCTCAAGAGTACAGAAGGTAGAATTGATACAACTGTTACTAACCTCAACTCTTCATCCATTAATGGCAGTGCAGGTAATGTTGAATTATCTGCCTCTGGGGATATCAATACAGCCAATATTTCCGCATACTCTGAAAATGGTAATGGTGGCAATATTACAATTAAGAGCGAGAATGCTTCTATTGAAACTACTGAGGGGGCTATTAATTCTTATTCTGAGAATAAGAGTGCAGGTAATGTTGAATTATCTGCCTCTGGGGATATCAATACAGCCAATATTTCGGCATCCTCTGAAAATGGTAATGGTGGTAATATTAGTATCTCTAGCATTAGTGGCGATATCATAACAGGGTCTCTTGATGCCTCTTCCTCTTCTTATTCCTATTCCTATTCCTATTCCTCTATTTCTGTATCCTCTGAAAATGGTGATGGGGGTAACATTACTATCACAAGCAATAATGGTTCTGTTGATACTACTGGAAGTTTCATCAGTTCTTATTCTGGTAATGGTACTGCAGGCAATGTTAATATATCTGCCTCTGGGGATATCAAGACTGGAAATATTAATACATACTCTGGGAATCTTCAAAACAATGACGACGGGAATGGTGAAACAGGTGAAAATGAGAGCGACAACTCCACTGATGAGAGAAAACCTAATGATGAAAATGAGAGCGACAACTCCACTGATGATGAAAATCCTAAGATAGAATTAGGTAATGGTAATGGTGGTAATATTACTATTAATAGTGATAATGGTTCTGTTGACACTACCAATGGTTGGATTGGTACTTCTGCTAATGGTAAGGCAGGTAATGTTAATATAACTGCTTCTGGGGATATTAATACCGGGTCTATTGATTCATACTCTTCTGAAGGTCAAGGTGGTAATGTTACTATCAGGAGCGATAATGGTTCTGTTGACACAACCGATGGTTGGATTAGCTCTTATTCTTTTAATGGTAGTGCAGGTGATGTTGAGATATCTTCTGTCTCTGGGGATATTAAAACAGGAACTATTGATTCATATTCATATTCATCTTCATTTTCATATTCTTATTCTTATGGGGCTGAATACAACAACAGTTTAGATGAGGGTAACGCTGGCAATATTACTATTACTAGCGATAATGGTTTTGTTGAGGGTAACGCTGGCAATATTACTATTACTAGCGATAATGGTTCTATTGACACTAGCGAGGGACAGATTGGCTCTTATGCTGATAATGGTAACGCTGGTAATGTGGAAATATCTGCTTCTGGGGATATTAATACGGGAAATATTTCTTCCTACTCTTATGTGGGTAAAGGGGGAAATATTAATATTACATCTAATAATGGTGCAATTGATACAACTAAGGGCTATGCAACTATTTTTGAACCGCTAGCAGATGACGCAAATATTACTTCAGAAGAGGTGGCAAATAGATTTGAGACAACAGCAGCTAATCTTGACGCTTATGCTCCAGAGGGTACTGGAGGCAATGTTACTCTTACTGCTAAAGGTGATATTACTACATACGAAATTAGTTCTTATGGTGGCAATAGTAGTGGTAACGTAAACATTATTAGCACCGAAGGAAATATTAATACAGACGTTATCTTTTCTACAGGAGTCAATGAAAGTGGTGGAAATATTTCCATCCAAACCCAAGCAGAAGGTAATATCAATATTAATCATATTGCTACTTATTCTACCAATGGCACTGGGGGTGAAGTTAACCTAGACTCTGGTGGCAGTGTCAGTATCAACAATATTGCCTCCTTTGGAGAACAACAGAGTGGTAACATTAGTATCAGTAGTGAAAGTCGGATTCAAACTGCAAATCTCACTACCCAATCTGATGCAGGTCCTAGTGGTAATATTGTTGTTAATGGCAGAAATGTTGCTACAGGTAATTTGCGGTCACTTGGTAAAACAGCCGCAGGTAAAATTCAAGTCCAAGCTAATGATGGTTCCATCCGTACAGCAGATATTGAATCTAGTTCCACTGCAGGTGAAGCAGGTCGTATTGATTTGAATGCAAGTGAGGACATTGAAACGGGGGATCAGACTGTTGAGGGGGTTGAAGGTGATGCGACTATTAACAACCAAGCCGGAGG
>NZ_LGSU01000953.1 GCF_002260545.1 Hydrocoleum sp. CS-953
ACCCCTATAAAATCACTTATTCATCATAAATAAACCCTATTTCTTTAAAATATTAAAGAGGATAACTTTAAAACTAATCTTATTATAATAAGACTGTTATTTTCTCATATTAATAGTTCTAGAAATTATGACGATTTCATTTTACAGCACCCTTAGTAGATACGGCTGTTTCTCTAATTGTTCTGCTCACGGTTTTGAATTAGATGGTTGTTGGTGGGCAACCAGCGAACATTATTTTCAAGCACAAAAATTTCCTGACACTCCTGATGTTGAGGAAATTCGTCTGGCAGCAACACCTGGAGAAGCAGCAAATCTGGGGAACGATCGCGACAGACAATTACGTTCAGATTGGGAAGAGGTCAAATATCAAATTATGCGAACAGCAGTATTCAACAAATTTGCGACTAATACTGAAATTCAGGAAATATTACTGTCTACTGGGGATGAGGAAATAGTTTATAAATCTCCCGTAGATTTGTATTGGGGTCAGAGAAAAGACGGTAGTGGAGAAAATAAATTAGGCAAAATTTTAATGGAAGTACGAGAGATGTTGAGACAGCAAGCTTAATAGATATCTGATGAAGTCGTACAACTGATATAAAATCCGGTTGAACAGTCGTCCCTATCGACGATAGGAAGCAATCTCCTCAAACCCTGAGATTGCTATCCGTTCCGGAATGCTCCGCAAACCTTCCACTGCGTTCCAGTCGCTGCGGACGCAAGCTATAGTAATTATCCGGATTCTATATGATAGGGTAAATATTTTTTGCTTCTATCATCTCCGGTAGTATCAATACAATTCACGCCCCGTAGGGGTTTGGTCTCCAAACCCTTACTAATTGCAGTTTTTACCAATACTGATAGGAGAATAAAGTTCTCCAAAGCAAGGATATTTGATCTTGTTCCCTATCCTACTCCCTGCTCCCTACTCCCTACTCCCTATTCCCTACTCCCTACTCCCTAATTAAAAAAAAATTAGAGACGCGATCGCCAACGTCTCTAAAATTCCTATTTCTCCTGACTTTGTACGGACGTTGCATGGAACGTCCCTACCTACTCCCTAATCATCTAATTATTCTGTGAAACAGATGCCTCTTCTACATAAGTCTCATCCTTTACTTTCTGATTTTTATCAGAATAACTTTGATTCTTAGACTTCTTAGGTGGCTGCTTTTTCAATTTTGGCTTTGGTGTGTAGTAATCAGAATGTTCTTCCTCCTGAGAATAATCAGGTCCCATCCAAGCAGGACGAGTTTCATCATAAGCTATCTGTAAAGCAGCAGCAGCAACTGCATGAGGTTCATATTCTTCACCCAACTGAGCAATCAAGGGCAAGAAAGAAGCCATCCGCTCACCACTCAGAGCATCTCGCACCTTGTCTTGTAATTTCTGTAGCTGCCTGGCTTCAATTTGAGAACGCTTAGGAATTGAACGAGTGTCCAAACGTTGACGCAAATGACGTTCTATCAACCGCAACTTCCGCTTATCCGCAGGATGAATCAAGGAAATTGCTGTTCCTTCGCGACCTGCACGACCAGTACGACCAATGCGGTGAACATAACTATCTACACTATCAGGCAAATCGTAGTTAATCACATGAGTTAAATGATCCACGTCTAAACCACGAGCTGCAATATCAGTTGCCACAACCCAACGTACTTGTTGATTTCGGAAGCGAGTTAACAACCGTTCCCTTTGGGATTGATTTAAGTTGCCGTGATACTCATCAACACTGTGACCTGCTGATTGTAATTGATTTGTTAGTTCCGCTGCAGCTTGCCTTGTGCGGACAAATATCAAAGCTGCTTCTGGGTCTTCTAGTTCTAGAATTGGCTGTAGAGCTTTTCCTTTAGACCAACCACGAGGCACTATGTACGCGGTTTGAGTGATGCGCTTCGGAGTAGTTTTTTGTTGGGCTACTTTAACTGTTACTGGCGATCGCAAATACTTATTCACCAGTTTCCGGATTGAATAATCCATAGTAGCGGAAAAGAAAGCTGTTTGACGTTCAACAGGTGCAGCGTCCAGAATTTTTTCCACATCCTGAATAAAACCCATGCTCAACATTTCATCGGCTTCGTCTAAAACCATCATTTTTAAATGATCTAGTTTCAAACTATTCCGATTCAGCATATCTATAATTCGCCCTGGTGTTCCCACTACAATATGAACACCCTTTTGCAAACGCTGAATTTGGCGTTCAATAGACTGACCGCCATAAACAGTTAGAACAAATAATCGCCGTTTACTCGGAATTTTGCTATCCACACCAGTAAATTGACGAATCGCTTCTGTAACTTGCAGTGCCAACTCACGAGTAGGAGTTAAAATTAACGCTTGAACTGCGTTGGTATTTAGATCGATCCGCTCCAATATGGGTAAAGAAAAGGCTGCTGTTTTACCTGTTCCTGTTTGAGCTTGACCTACAATATCCGTTCCTGCCAGCAAATGTGGTATTGCTTCACCTTGAATCGGAGTAGGTGCAGTAAAACCAATTGTTTCCAGATGATTTGCACGCTCCTCTGAAATTCCTAAACTTGCGAACGATAAATCCATTAATTCTCCTATGTAAATAGTTTACATTTGGTTCCTTTCTCACCCAACTTGGAGGCGGATTTATGGTCAACCATAGCTGCTCATAAGCCCTCACTAGCTAAAGATTTCCAGCTTATTTACTGTCGTTATAGCTAGCTTATTGGTAGGGCAGTATGCCTTCGCCACTCACAATTTACACTCAACTGATAGCACTGGAGTTTACTCCTAAAAGTTAAGTAATGTCTGTGTTTTCTCAAAGGTTAAGTTTTAACCTGAAGAGATCACGATAGATTGAGTTCCCAACGATACTCTAAGGCAAGAGCGCGGGATTTGCAAACCTGACGGCAATAGTTTCTGTTTCTTAAGACCTGCTTTTCCAAGTTAGGGATAATTTAAGAATTACCACTACACTCTTCTGGTATTGCCGAATAATTAATAATTAATAATGAATTAATTCAGGTTAAAAGCTTCCCCGGATATGGGAAGAAAATGCTAGAATCTTTCGTTTATATTCAATCAAGAACATTTTTAACCAGAGCTAATTATCAATTATCCATTATCAATTATCCATTAATGAAGGTCGATCCACAGTACATGGCCAATCTGAAGGCTTTCGTTGTCACCGCTAGCCGAGCGGCCAAATTGTTTTGACAATTTGTTAAATCTATTTTGTAAGTAGGCAAAATGACTCGGCATTCCCAGAGAAGGTTCTTTTACAGAAAAACCCTGGTCTTCTGACGAGATTTTGATAAAGGCCAAATGCCCTGTTCCTTTTCTCCCTAGTTGGGTACATTAAGGCAGGTTGGAGCCTCTGTTTAAAAGTAATAATCTGTTGTGTATCTTCAAGTTGCCTATTGAATAAACTTAAGGGAAATTTCCTTTATTTATTTGCTTAACCGCATCATCGCACTTCAGCATTAGTCTCAACAAGCAGTTTAGATAATCTACAGTTTCTTACTCTCAGTGGCCCCTACTAAACTTCATAATCATTTACATAATAACAAATCCCTTAACATTTAGTGGATTTTTTACACATTTTCCTCAACTTAGCTCTTTTTTTAGATACTAGATTTTATGATAATCATAATTTTTTACTGCACCAAACGAAATGAGAAGTTAGTAGGCGTGGATGGCCATTTCCCGGCGCGATATGTTTGCGTAGCATTCCGGAGGAAAATGCCCTTACAGAAGTCAGAAGTTGTTTTTGTAAGGGGATTAGAACAATAATAATTAGGGCAATCAACCCTGTTTCTTCTTTGGGTGGGTAAGTCCTGAAAGTTTTACCACACTCCAGAATTATTGCCGATTACCCAGAAAAATTTAATCTACATAACCATATAAATCGTAAATATCTGCATCTGTAATTTTTACTGGAACAATAGACCCTAATCTGGCCTCTCCTTGAGCATAAACCAGTCCATCTACTTCTGGAGAAAACCTGGCCGATCTACCAATTAACTCTCCTGTTTGAGGATTTTCTTGTTCAATTAGCACATCAACTACTTGACCCACTGATTTTTGATTCTGTTGCCAAGATATGGACTGCTGGACTTCCATAATCTCTTTCTGGCGGGCATCCATTACTTCTTGGGGCAACTGATTGTGCAAATTATAAGCAGGGGTTCCCTCTTCTGGAGAGAAAGTAAAGACTCCAACATGATCGAATTCGTGACGCTTGACAAATTTAACTAAATGTGCATGATGCTCTTCCGTTTCACCAGGGAAGCCGACTATAAAAGTTGTCCGCAACACGGCGTTGGGCATAGTTGCTTTAATTCTTTGAATTATATCATCATTGACCTGACCTTGCCAAGGTCTATTCATGGCCCTGAGAATTTCGGGATGGGAATGTTGTAGGGGCAAGTCGAGATAGGGTAAAACGTTGGCAGTTTCTTGGATAGCGGTTATGACTTTGGGTGTTAAACCAGTTGGATAGGCGTAGTGCATTCTAATCCAGGGTATATCAATTTGTCCCAAGGCGCGGAGAAGTTCGGCCAATTTTGGTTGGCCGTAAATATCGACTCCATAGTTAGTGGTTATTTGGGAGATGAGGATGATTTCTTTAACGCCCTGGTCTGCGAGTTGTTGGACTTCGGCTACAATAGATTCTATGGTGCGCGATCGCTGATTTCCCCGCAGATGAGGAATGATACAGAAGGCGCAACGGTAGTCACATCCTTCGGCAATTCGTACATAAGCAACGCCTTCGGATGTTGTACGGTAACGGGGGGTTGTTTCGTCAGCGATGTAAGTTGGTTCGGGGGTTACTTCTTGGACGCGATCGCCTTTTTCGACTCGTTGCATGACATCTACTATTTTATGATAATCACCAGTACCGACGAGTGCTACTGCTTCTGGTAATTCGGCGAGTAATTCTTCTTGGAAGTGTTGCGCCATGCAACCTGCGATGACTATTTTTTTATTAGCTTCGGCTAATTCTACTAAAGTACGGACAGACTCTTCTCTAGCAGCTTGAATAAAACTACAGGTGTTAACAACAACGTAGTCTGCTAATTCTTCGTTAGCATCTACTGAATAACCTGCTTGTGCGAGTAAACCGATGATATGTTCAGTATCGATGCGGTTTTTTTCGCATCCGAGGTGACTAAAAGCAATGGTAGGTTTTGTAGACATTTTAGTTATAGATTTTTATAAGCAACAGTTTTTCAATATAGCACAATAAAATTAATAATTAATAATTAATAATTAATAATTAACAATTAATAATTACAGTAGTTTCCGAAGCTATGAGGTACAGTTGTTTTGATTTTTTTGTATTCCCTATTCCTTTCATACCTGTTCCCAGTTAAGTGTTCTCTGTTCCCTCAAACCTAAAATTTTGTACCTCATAACAACGGTAAGCGCTGTAATAATTAACAATTAATAATTACCTCTTCTGTAATAGAAGGATCTGCTCACAGAATTTTTTTTCTTTTTTCTCCATGAATGGATAGTCTTTATACTTGGATTTTTCAGTAATTCATTAATTGATAATTGATAATTGATAATTACCTCTCCCTTTTAGGGAGAGGATTGAAACTCTAAGGAACAGATTTATTTTTTCCCCTTGAAAGGGGAGGCTTCAAGGCGTGAATTATCTAATTATTTAATTGTTTAATTATTAATTATTTCGGTA
>NZ_LGSU01000954.1 GCF_002260545.1 Hydrocoleum sp. CS-953
GTTTAATTGAGGTAATATATCTTCTAAATCTTTACGAGCTTGAACTTGTGCCCAAATTTCTTCTAAAATCGGACCACAAATACATTCAGTACCCATACCTGCCATACCAATAGCAACGTGAGCAGGATGACTTTTTAAATCTGCATCATACTTGGCAATTAAAGCATCAACTTGTGGATTAATTTTATTGGTGAGCATGGTTCCACCAAAAGCTTCATTTAATCCAAATAAGAATAATTTCAGTAAATTATAGTGAGAATCTTCTGGATTTCCATCACCAGCTTCTTCAAAATGAATCTCATCCAGTAATACCTTTAATTTACCTGGTTTAACAACATTACAAACATAATTTAAACTTTGAACGTGAATTCTAGTTACATAAGAATATTGTTCTAAAACTTTAACTAATTCTGGAATAGAAATATTTCGTAATGACTGAAGTCTGATATCTTCTGCGGGGTTGCCAGAGAATTTGCTAGTGTCAATAGCTTGCCAAAAATTTTCTTTAATAGAAGGGAAAATTGTTAAAACCATTTGTCTTGCTCCTTGTTTAATTGATTGATTTATCTTGATAACAATCATGCCAACCTCAACTGAAAAATTACAGATGGTAGATTGTGATCTTGATAAGAGTTAGCTGAGAAAATAGTGAGGGACAATAGACGCAAGGATGATTTTAATGTCTGTAAAAAAAAGGTAGCTTTAACGTGATTAGTACCCTTTTGTTGAAGTAGCTACTGGAAACAGGTATTTTTATTGACTACTTTACGTCTTTTTGTGGGTGGAATGGTGTAGAAACTAACCTCGGTTTTCCTTGGAGGAGTCAGGAGTCAGGTGGGAAAAAACAAGAAAGAAGAAAGAAGGAAAAAGAAGAAGAAGAGGAGAAGAAGGAGAAAGTTGTTTTATCACTAATTATCCGGACATGATATAAGTCAGGAGTCAGGAGTCAGGAGTCAGGAGAAAAGAGAATTTAGAAACATTTGCTCTTTAGGTTAAAATAAAAATTTTTTTTATGCCGAATTAGACGGATTTGATATGACACAAACCTTCTATTTCCCCCATATTGGAGAGCATAAACATTTCCAAAAAAGAATGTAGAGACCTTCCATAGAAGATCTCTACAAGAATATTTTATTTATAGTGTTTTATCTCACTCATATGACTTTAGCTGTATCTCAGCTTTTTTAACTCCCCCGGCGGGAAGTTCCGCGCTCTCCCGTAGGGGAGCGTCGCATGGGAAAGCCGGGCTTTATGCTTGTGGTTTGTCCTTGATTTTGATATAATAGCTAGGGTATAAGGGTTGGTACTACAATGCTACTGAAATACAAGTACAAGCTAAAGCCCCATAAAAGTCAATCGGTTATTATATCCAATTGGTTAGAAATAGCCAGGAAGCAATATAATTATCGTTTAGCTGAAAGGTTAAACTGGTTTGAAGCAACGCGCACACCAGTCAATGCTTGTCCACTTAATGTTTCAGTAGTACCTGTAGAGGGCATATATCAGAATATCCCTGAATTTAGGATACAAACACGAGATGGCAGAAAAAAGGACAGTAATGGTAATCCGATAACAAGGAAAGGGGATAAGCATCCGAATATAATCAACGGATATGTTGTCTGGGAAACTGTTCAACTAGCAGACTTGGCACAGACTAAAAAACTATTCCCTGAGTATAAGTCTATGCACTCCCAGGTATTGCAAGATGTGATCCAGCGCGTACAAACTACGATGGATAACTTTACCTTACCTGATAAAAAAGGTAAAACCAGTGGTAGACCTAAATTCAAGGGAAAGCATTACTATAATTCTTTTAGTTATCCCCAGTTATCAAACACCAATATTGTCAAAAATGCTAATGGTCGGTGTTGTGTCAATTTACCAAAGATTGGCTTAGTCCCTTTAGTATTCAATCGCCCAATACCAGACAGATTCAAGGTTAAGACAGGTACAGTCATCCGTGAAGCAGACGGATGGTATATTAGCTTCACCATAGAAGATAAAAGTGTACCTGTAGAGGTTGCAGAAATTCAACCCACCGAACAAAACTCAAAGGGTATAGATTTAGGATTGTTGCACTATGCTGTTACATCCGATGGGGAGTTTGTAGAAGTTCCTAAGTTTTTCAGACTCTCGGAACATAGATTATCTAAACTTCAGGTGAGATTGGCAAAAAAATCCAAGCACTCAAAACCTTGGAAAATTCTCAAAGGTAAAATAGCAAAACTCCATCAACTAATAGCTAGACAGCGACTAGACTGGCAATTCAAATTAGCTTATCATTTGTTTAGTGATTGTCAGGTAATATTCCTCGAAGACCTACTTCTAGCAAACTTACTCCGACGTTGCAAAGCTAAATTAGGAAGCAATGGTCAGTTCTTGCCCAACGGTCAATCAGCAAAATCAGGATTGAATAAGTCTTTGCAAGATGCAGCGTTTGGTCAGTTTGTTCAAGTCTTAGAATATGTTGCCTGGAAACTTGGCAAAAGAATTATCAAAGTAGACCCAAAAGGAACATCTCAGCATTGTTGGGAATGTTTGAGTAAAGTTCCTAAAAGCTTATCAGAGCGCTGGCATTCTTGCAGTAATTGTGGACAAGAACTACATAGGGACTATAACTCGGCACTCCTAATACAGAAAATTGGATTGTTATCAACACAGGAGGAGGACATCACTTCTGTTAAAACTGCGGTCAGGGCTTTCCTGCCTGAAGAATCCCGCGCTCTCCCCTAGGGAGAGCGTCGGGAGTATGTCAAGTCAAAGATTCTAAATAATCCCGTACTTGATTCCGACGCTTTGGTTGGCGTAACTTCTGTAGAGCTTTTGCTTCAATTTGACGAACTCGTTCCCGAGACAGTTTCAAAGCACGACCAATTTCTGACAGAGAGTAGGGATGACCGTCATCTAAACCATAACGCATCGAAATTACAGACCTTTCTCGTTGAGTTAAATCTAATAATAGCCCTTTTAATGCTTGTACTAGAGACTCCCGCATCAGCATTTGTTCTGGAGAAGCATCTTCAGTTTCCAGAAGTTCACCTAATTCAGTATCTTTATCAGTACCTACTTTAGTTTCCAGAGAAACCGAACGTGGAACTTTTGTTAACACTTCCCGAACTTGCGCTGGTGTCATATTTAGTTCTTCGGCAATGTCCTCAATTTTTGCTGTACGTCCTTTTTCCTGAGAAATTTTCCGTTGTGCTTTCTTAATTTTGTTCAACTTTTCGGTAATGTGGACAGGTAAGCGAATTGTCCGACTTTGAGTAGCGATCGCTCTTGTAATTCCCTGACGAATCCACCAGTAAGCATAAGTGCTGAATCTATATCCCCGTCGTGGGTCAAATTTTTCTACTGCTCTTTCTAAACCTAAAGTACCCTCTTGGATTAAATCTAAAAGTTCTAGACCACGATTTTGATACTTTTTGGCCACTGACACGACTAAACGCAAGTTAGCATTAATCATCTGATTCTTGGCTTGAATACCTTCGCTTTGGACTTGCTCAAGTTCTTTGACACTTAAACCTGCTAATTCTGCCCAACGAAGTTTTCCTGTAGCAATAATCTGTTTGAGTTCTACCACAGATACATTTCCTACCTTAGCCCACCGTTCAAATGATGGTCTATGTCCTAAGTGAGCTGCCAGACGATCACGAACTTCCATCAACTGAACATAACACTGAATTGCTCCTTCTTCTTCTTGAGCTGCTTTATTGCGTAACTCCACTAACTGTATATAGCGTTGGACTTTTTGAGCTTCAGAGACTTCTTGATCTCTTTCTAGCAAATCAACTCGCCCAATTTCTTGGAGGTATAAACGGACTAAATCTGTAGTGCTACGGTTTGGACTTACTTTCGCATTATCCGCTTCTTCATCCTCCGTTGGTAATTCGTTGGTAATTTGCTCTACATCTTCGGGAAACTCAGCTTGCAAGTTATCAGAGTGCAGTTGTTCTTCAGATTGTTCAGTGTAAGGATAAGTTGCTGACATAGTGATCATCTCAGTTGCTCCAGGTGACAAGAGGCTGCACTTAGTGACAGTCTGTGGATAAAATGCCAACTTCTTAGGAATTAGGCATTTGCTCTAGTTATGTTTTCTGATTAGTCCTAACAACTTAGACTGAATGAGTTACTTAGGCGATCGTTGATACGGATTGTGTTAACGATGGACTTTAAGAGTACATTTGCCTATTAGTTGTTTGGTTCAGTTAACTTCTCTAGACTTAATTTTTAGTATATTGATACTTCTGATACAAAAAAGTGATTTTCGTCAGAAGCTATATTAATGTTCATCACTATTAGTGGTTGTTCCTGATCACTTCGTAAATTTTCTGGTTATGCGGCTTAATTTTTCTCTTATTACTTTGTTTGTTTTTTTCTAGTTACACTTTTTTAGCTTTATCTTCTTACTTTTAGAGCCTTTTATTTGATTTATATGTAGCAAGTTTAATATATTTACTTATCAATTTTCAGCCATCAAGTGACTCTAAATACAATAATCACCGATCTAGATCACATTTTACTAGCGATCGTTTTTGCAATCGGGGGTGATGGGTTATATACCTAGTTGGCCTATTTTCTTTTACCCAAGTACCTGAAAGGGCAAACCCATCACCAGTTTCCTTCTAACTTTTGGCCTTTGGATAATTGACCATCAATTCTTTGACTTGTTCAGCATGATATGAACTACGAGTCAAGGGTGAAGCAACAATTTGTAAAAAACCCATAGAATCGCCTATTTCTGTCCAGCGATCAAATTGTTCGGGTTTAACGAAATTAGCTACTGGTAAATGTTTAGGAGTTGGTTGTAGGTATTGTCCAATGGTTAAAATATCGCAGTCAACAGCTCGTAAGTCCTTCATTACTTCTTGGACTTCTGCATCGGTTTCTCCAAGACCTACCATAATTCCAGATTTTGTATAGATTTCTGGGGCTAATTCTCGCGATCGCCTCAAAAGTTCTAATGTACGCTGATAGTCACCTTGGGGTCTAACTCGGCGATATAATCTTGGAATAGTCTCAGTGTTATGGTTCATAACTTCTGGTTTGGCGTTAAGAATTATTTCTAAAGCTTGCCAATTACCACATAAATCTGGTATTAGGACTTCTATAGTTGTCTGAGGAGAAATTGCCCGGACTTGGGAAATACATTTAGCAAATTGATTAGCACCCCCATCGGCCAAATCATCTCTATTGACAGAAGTAATGACCACATGATTAAGTTTCAAGCGTTTGACTGCTTCTGCCAATCGTTGTGGTTCGGTAATATCTAAAGGCTGAGGTTTTTTCTCAAAATCAATATCACAGTAGGGACAAGCACGAGTACAAGCAGGTCCCATAATTAAGAAAGTTGCTGTCCCAGCGTTAAAACATTCACCTATGTTTGGACAGGAAGCTTCTTCGCAGACAGTGTTGAGATTTAGGTCTCGCAAAATCTCTTTAACAGTACCAACCCTTTGCCATTGGGGGGCTTTGACTCTTAACCAATCTGGCTTGACTACCACTTTATGCCTCTGCTGTAGTTTGATATACAAATTAAGCTTAACAAATTTAGCAAGGGACTAACAAGAGTTTTCAGTAAATTTATTGAGATTAACGGGACTTTAGCAAATTTCAAGCCCAAACAAATCCCAAACTCTCTTTATGAGCGGTAAATACGTCAATGTTTTCATCTAAC
>NZ_LGSU01000955.1 GCF_002260545.1 Hydrocoleum sp. CS-953
AGTAGATAAGTACCTGAAAAAAAATATTTACATACTGGGTTATTCGGAAACAAAGGTTTTAGGTTAAATTTTAAATTTTGTCTATATACTTACAGCAGTTTCGGAGTTAGTGAGGTACAAATTTTTAGGACTTTAAGCAACAAGCAACAGGCAATAGAGTATTAATAAAGTGTATAGCGCTACGCGCTAGGGAATAGGGAACAGGGAACAGGGAACAGGAGACTATCAAAGGGTTTCATAATTTATAAATGTCCTAACCTTTGCTTCGACTGCTATACCTCACCATCCTCAAAAGTGCTGTAAGACGACAACTCTCCCCCCCTTCCCTTGCAGGGAAGGGGGTTGGGGGGTTAGGTTTTCAACCCACAAACAGCTTGATACCCTAATAGATAGGAAATAAATACAGCTTCGCGCCCTCTAACTCCTTAATGTTAATTGGGCGGGTTTATGTAATTTATAGAGAAATATCAACTTTGCCCCTACCACCCCACAGAATAATAGGGAAAACGATTCCCTTTAATAAAGTCCATCGCTGTTTTAGCAATAGCTGGAATTTCAATCTTGACAATTTTTTCTACTAAAAAAGGNCCCTAATAGATAGGAAATAAATACAGCTTCGCGCCCTCTAACTCCTTAATGTTAATTGGGCGGGTTTATGTAATTTATAGAGAAATATCAACTTTGCCCCTACCACCCCACAGAATAATAGGGAAAACGATTCCCTTTAATAAAGTCCATCGCTGTTTTAGCAATAGCTGGAATTTCAATCTTGACAATTTTTTCTACTAAAAAAGGTAAGGGAATTTTACCAGGGGATAGCTTAGTCTGAGGAACTTTACTCAATTTTGGAAGGAGTCAGAAGTCAGGAGTCAGGAGTCAGGAGGGAATTCAGGAGGAGTCAGGAGGTTGTCTACGTTGTTCAATTGCAGCAATGTATGAATCTAGTAACTTACTTACTTCTTCGATCGGGTAGTAGAAGTTCTGAAGTATCCCCATATTCAAGGTCAGCAGATTCTCTCCTCCCATTTGACTCCTGACTCCTGTCTCCTGACTCCTTCTTCATACTAATACAGACGCTCGTCTCAATTGAGAAGTTAATCCCTAGGTTTCTGCTTTGGGAAAATTGCTGAATCGAGCGGTACACCTCTAAAACGAGTTGATGTGCTTTTTGCCAAACAATTAAATCTTGAAAACTTTTAGCAGATTCTCTCCTCCCATTTGACTCCTTCTTCTGCCCTCTTCATTCTGACTCCTGACTCCTGACTCCTGTCTCCTGACTCCTTCTTACTGACTTTCCTGCGGAATGCGGAGCAAACAAACTTCTGACTTCTCTCCTCGTGCCTGGTATCGGTGAAAAAAAGTTTCTCAAGGAAAATGCTACTGAATTTAGCACTTCATGCCTTCTAACTTACTGCTGTTTCCTAGCATATAACTGCCGAGTATGATACGAAGTTAATATAGATGGTTCCCCTCTACTTCACTCTATTTTTCTTGTTCGTTCGACCCCCCCATCCCGATAGGCACCTAGTACAGCCACCCCTATTACATATATAACTCCCAGCAGCAGACTATCTTTTGTTATTGTGGAGAGCCGAAGGGCAGGCAGACAGGTAGGAGCATCGATGGCTAATATAAACGATTTGGACGACAAACATACAATTTGTAAGTACCATAAAATATATAAAACATTACAAATAACAAAAAAAGGAATAGATGCATACAATAAGACGCAAGGGATCATACCCTCACTGTCCTTTTCTAATGTATTTCGTCCATACAAAACAAAAGAACAAAATCTATAGACTAACACCAAGAAAAAAGACAAAACAAAAAACACAACTAGGTTGATCAATTGAAAAAAACCAAGGAAACCTCCTATAAAGAAGATAACGAGTAAGAAATCAACAAAGATTTTAACCATTTTTAACCAAAAATCTTAAATCTCATTTTTGCAAAGAAACATTTAGAAACATTTTTTTTGCATTTCTTCTTCTGGCTATTTGCTATCTTTCTTGTGCCTGGTATCGCTGAAAAAAAGTTTCTCAAGGGAAATGCTACTGAATTTAGCACTTCATGCCTTCTAACTTACTGCTGGTTCCTAGCATAAAACCGCCGAGTGTGATACGAGGTTAAACGTTCAGGGTGCCTGGTGACCACAACGCCACAACCACCGCAACCCCTGATCCCTCCCCTCCCGTACTCACCATTGGCTGCTGATACTGGATATGAAGTCCGCTGTAGTATAAGCTTCTAAATCACTAGGTAGGGTATCTACAATAACACAGGGGGAGGCCCAGGCCTCGACTGGACCGGAGAACGTACTATCGTAAGATAATATACAATCATTAATGGCGGCGTAATCATTCCATCCAAAGGTTTGGACTGTGTCACGAGCGCCCACAACCTCATCCAATTCCTTTTCCGATAATTCTTCGAATTCCGATAATTCTTCGAATTGTGCTCGTTTGTTTTGTTTTTGGGCTAACTCGGAATCGAACTTCTTGAGTGACTTTTTATACATAGCGTATTTTAATCTTTATGTGAACCGTTTGATCATTACACACATAACAATAAAAACTATGCCAAAATGGCGGGCATTTTTGGCGCATGTATCAGGCGCGCGCGGGCGCTGTGGCGAGGGAGGGCAAAAGGCAGGCGGTTGGCGTCATCTATGCTGGTGGGATGACGATGTGACTGCGGCGTGGCAGTGCAATGGCATCCTCTCTTCTTCGTCCTGTTTGTTTTTCCGGCGTTGCTGAAACCTTGGGACAGTGTCTTTCACGGACCACACGGACCACACGGACCACACCCCCCACATCCCATTCATCCCACTTCCCTAAGCAACGCCGTTTTTCCTTTTCGCACTTTCTCACCTAGCTTCGCATATCTTCCTCCCAACTCTCAGAGCATTCGCTGCAATAGTTAAAGCTGGACTGACACCCAAAGCATTAGGCATAAACCCACCATCCACAACAAAAACATTTTCATGGCCATGTAAACGACAATCTTTATCAAGCACAGATGTATTTGGATCTGTACCAAACCGAGTCGTACCTACCTGGTGGGATGTATGAATATCATCCTTATCACCCGTCGCTCCAAAAGATAATACTGCTCCGGCCAACCCGAACACCTGCTTTAACTTCTTCTTATAGTACCGAGAACGATAAACATCATAAGGATGAAATTTATGGAACAGACGAATTTTCCCATCCTTACCTAGTTCTATCCGATTTTCCTCTTGGGGTAAATCTTCCACAATGCCAGTTATTGCCAACATTCGCTTGAGGAGAAATTCGGCAATAGGTTTTGGTATTGGTACAGGGAAATTTTGTTGTAGAGAAAGAAGTCCGGGAATAGGTACTGTTTGAGCTAACCCCAATTTATGAGGAAATTCCTTAGTTCCCAGATAGAGGTCTGTAAACCCTAACTGTTTAATAAATTTATCGGCTCCTCCCGTCTCTTGTTTGAATAATCCTGCCATTAAAGCACCACAATGATACATATAATTCCGCCCCAATTGTCCGCTACGTCCTGTCAAACCAGACTTCATCAAAATAACTGGACTACCCAAAGCTCCCGCAGAAAGAATATAAACTTTAGCTGTTAGTTCCTCAACTTTGCTAGTTTGACGACAACGCAGACGAATACCCGTAACTTTTTTACTGCTATTAGTAACTAAATAGTCTGCTTCTGTGAAAATTTGAACTTTAAGGTTATAATTAAAAGTTGCTTTATCAATAGCACGCACAACTGTAGAGGCACGAGCTTCATTAGGGCAGTAAAAACCAGGACATTTAGAACAACGTAGACAACTATCAAAGTCTATGCCAAAGGGGAGATGAAATGGCATTAACCCAGCATCTTTGATACCTTTTTCCAATTGTTGGTTAATTGGTTCGAGTGGCGGAACTTTCCCTGGATAACCGTTGCTTGGTGTTCCCACATTGGGCATTTTGGATGGCCTATCCCCAGCAACATGAAATAAAGCCTCTGCTTGGTCAAAGTAGGGAGCCATCTCTTCGTAAGTAATTGGCCAATCCCACAGATGACGAGGTAGCCATTGGTCATAAAATTTCCCTGGGTGGAAGTCGTAAGGACTTGGGCGCATTAATACCCCTCCATATAAGGATGTTCCACCACCTAATATTCCAGCGATGTGGAGTCTAGCGCTACGTCCATTAACTTCAATTTGGCGATCGTCGAAAGCTTCTTTATTAATTAACATTCGTTGCTCATCTTGGAAAGCTTCAACGTCACTAAATCTTAGGCCACGTTCTACTAAGAGAACCCGTTTACCAGCTTTTGCTAGAGTATGGGCGATCGTTCCTCCTCCTGCACCACTGCCAATAATTATTGCGTCAAAATCGTAACCCACTACTCTCTCCCAATATATTTTTTGATTTTTTTATTAATAAATAAATACATAAAATGCAGGATCTTTATTTGTATATCAAAAGTGCCTACAAAAGTCAAAATTTTTTTTATTATATATAGGAATTACCAGAAATATATAAGTAATATCATGTTCGCTTGAATACTTAATATATTGGCTAGTAGTTTTGTTCTAGCCTGCTAAATATGTATCAGTTGCTCAAGCCCAACTACAAACTAATTCTTTTTTATATCAAGTATCCGTTTAAATATGTATCAGTTGCTCAAGCCCAACTACAAACTAATACTTTTTTATAACTGATTATCAGCAATTTGTAGCTCCCCTAGAGGGGCGACACATAATCTAAGCAATGTAATTTTGTTGTATTAGTTATACAAATACAAAAGTCTCTTTTTATAATTTCAGAAAGAGGTAGAAATTCACAAAAAAATCAAAGACAATGGTATCTATAACTTATTTAGATATTAGGGTTTGGAGACCAAACCCCTACGATAAAATGTTACAACATAAGGGCAGATTTTTATATTAGAATCAAATCAAAAAATATTTTTACTAAGTTAATCAGTTAATTCATAAGCTTTTTTCTTCTATGTCTTTTTTATGACTTTTTCCTGATGGAATTTAACTGTGAAAAATAGACAAAAATTAGTCTAGCTGTCGCAGGCAAGATGCCCGCGCTACTACTCCCTATTCTGTAGGGACATTGCATGCAACGTCCCTACTTCCTTTTTTACTATTTTGATGATGAAACTTTCTCTTTTTTATTTTCCTTGGCAAACAATTTTTCTAAACGGTCTTCCCAGTTTTTCTGATTAACATTTGCATCTTGAATATAAGGAGAAACCGCAATTAATTTCATCATTAATTCATTCAAAAATGATAGGGGAAAACGCATCGGTCTCATTATATCTAAAAACAAAACTGCACGGACACCATCAGTTTCATTCCAAGCTTCATGGGGGAAAGAATCATCAAAAATCATACTTTTTCCTTCTTCCCAATGACGAGTTTCATCACCTACTCGAATCCGACATTTTTCTTTTGGTTCAGGTACTTTTAATGCTAATAAATAACGAATAACTCCTTTGTATGGGCCTCGGTGTTCGGGAATATGTTTACCAGGCATTAAAATTGAAAAGAATGCCGTTTTCATTCCTGGAATTTTTTCAATTAAACGAGTTGTTTCTGGGCATCTTTGACAATTTTTTTCTGCTTTTATTCCATACCCATACATAAAGAATGTTTTCCACAAATCGTCAGGGCTAGTATAATCAGCTTGGTC
>NZ_LGSU01000956.1 GCF_002260545.1 Hydrocoleum sp. CS-953
AATAATAAAATCACTAACTAAATATATCTGTTTTCATTTTATTTTTTTTGTAATCTAAGTTATTTCCCAACAACTCTATTATATTGAGCTTGGAATATATAGGGCTACCCGCAAGTCGGAAGTCATATCATGTCCGGTAGCATCGGTATTGAAAGTGAGAAGGTAAGGAAGAAGGCTTTAGTTATCTAGGACAGAAGGCTTTAGTTATCTAGGACAGAAGGCTTTAGTTATCTAGGACAGAAGGAAGAAGGAAGAAGAAAGAAGAAAGAAGAAAAGGAAAAACCTTAAATTAGGTAAATATTTCCCCAACTTTTACCAAAAAATGAGGTTCAAAGCCTCCCCTTGAATAGGGGATGAAAAAATATTTAACTCAGTATTTCAAGCCTCCGACTAAGGTCTGAGGTTCACTGATAACTGTTTAGCGTTCCGCACAACTTTCCTATCGGAATGCTACGCAAACGTTAACGCTGCGCGACATGGAAAGCGGANCCCTATACGAAAAAGCGCAGCTCCTCCGCAGGAGGCTAACTGATAACTGATAACTGATAACTGATAACTGAAATGACACGCTCAGATACCAGTGGACATGATATCAAAAGTCAAAAGTCAAAAGTAATCTATAACTGAGTTTTCAGTGGGGAAATGCTCCGCGTTTTCCCTTTGTCATACTGGGCAAATATGTTGCCTAGCAAAACGGGATTTAGCAATGTCAAACACCGCGTTGGCGTAGTGCTATATTTAAAGATTTAGTATAGAGATAATGATTATTTTTTGTTATTTATTAACAGTTTAATTTAACATTAATCATCAGATAAATTAGCTTTAATAAAATCTTTGAATAATATAAAAAATCCTTAATGTGTACAAAGAAAATTATTTCAAAAATGTTATTTATTTTTAATAAAAACAAGTCTTATTGATAATCATAAAACTATAATTATTAAACCTTGATATTTACTAATCATATAACTTTCTTTGTAGAATGTATTTGTGATTTTAGCAATTACTTTTTGTCAAACTTTTTGCAGTTTTCTCTAAAGATATCTACAGCCATTTCTATTACTTCTGCATTTGTTTTTCCACTGCAGTCAATAATTTGTCTTTCAGACAAATTGAAATTTTTCTCGCCATAACCACGTTGTTCTTCTTCACCTATTCGTTCTTCGGTAATNTCCGAAAATCATATAACTTTCTTTGTAGAATGTATTTGTGATTTTAGCAATTACTTTTTGTCAAACTTTTTGCAGTTTTCTCTAAAGATATCTACAGCCATTTCTATTACTTCTGCATTTGTTTTTCCACTACAGTCAATAATTTGTCTTTCAGACAAATTGAAATTTTTCTCGCCATAACCACGTTGTTCTTCTTCACCTATTCGTTCTTCGGTAATTATTAGTGGAAATAATCCTGGTATTGATATGGCAGTACAAATAATTTTTGTGTGATTAATTACCTTTTCATTCTGATAGATAATCGACCAATTCCCTATTGTCCCAATATTCATAATTAACTCCTATTTTAAATCAATATACATTTCCATAAAATCAACAAACCTTTTATTTATAGCGGTTTTCACTTCATGACTTGCATTACTTCTTCCTTCTTCCTTCTTACCGAATAATTAATTATTAATTATTAATTAAATAATTGTGGTTTAAGGCCTCCCCTTGGATAGGGGAAAAAAAGAAATGATATTTCCCAATCTTCAATCCTCTCGGTTTTAACCAGAGGTAATTATCAATTATCCATTATCAATTATCAATTAATGAANAAAAGAAATGATATTTCCCAATCTTCAATCCTCTCGGTTTTAACCAGAGGTAATTATCAATTATCCATTATCAATTATCAATTAATGAATTCTTCCTTTAAACCCAAATCTCTGTACTCTATATTAATCACAACTGCTACAACCATTGGATAGAAAAGCAATAGAGTTGTATAGCACTACGGGAAGCGCGAATAGGGAATAGTAAACTGTCAAAGGATTTTTCCTATAGCGAAAAGCTCCGCTAATACCATTTCTAAAAAACTTTATCTATTTCAGAGTAGGAGAGTAGGGGAGTGTAGGGACGTTGCACCGGCAAAAATGCGTTTTCCGTTCCGGAATGCTCCGCTTTCCATGTCGCGCAGCGTTATCCTGACGGACTGCTGCGCAAACATGTCCGCTCAAGCGCGGAAAACGTCCGTACGGGAGAAGTAAAAATAAGGATAATCAAAGATTAAATTGTCTCAAATCAGCAAAAAGGTAATTCTCCCAAGGTAATTACTTAATAACTGAAGTATTAATCAAGTATAGCATTAATGCATGGGAATTAGTATAACAGGTTTTAGAAATGTCCGCGCTCTTTGCTTTGACTGCTATAAAATTCACCCTAAACATCATTTTTTGTACCTTTTTCCTAAAAATATCTAGCAAGAGCGCCTCTTACTTTTTGTCTTCTGGAGCAGTTCCAGCCAAAAATATATGGTGGTGCATAGTAATGGTAGAGAGAGTGTGGGAAGTGTGGGAAGAAATTAAAAAATATATATTTTCACTATTATAATGCAGGACTACCATATATATATCTTTTTCACGGCTATGTTTAATATATTAGTTAAACCCGAATCTAACAAGGTCAGGAAACTTAATAACTCCCTAACCTGATAAATACCCAACTACTTTCCCATATTCCGCTTCATTCTTTCCAACTCTTCATCTGTTTCCAGACTTTGAAACTGTTCCTCTAATGGATCGAATAAATTACCAAAATTATAAGAACTGGTTTGATTCCAGCCATCAGTTTCCCAACGTCTTTCATTCCTGGCAGCATAACGACTAGCCTCAACTTCAACAGCTTTTGCTCGTACCTCCTCACGACGTTGTTTAATCTGATGATAGAGTTCTTTCGCCTTTTGGATGCGCTCCTTGCATCCTTGCATCTGTCCCCACTGTTGATTACCTTGTCGTAAAAAAGATGCTTCTCTTTCTTGGGCAGCTTGGACTAAATCTACTCTATTAGCTGTTTGTGCCTTCTCGACTCGGTTATGCCAACGCTTAACTTCTTGAGCAGTCGAGAGAATATCTTGCTCTAATTTTTTTTCTTGGCGTTGGAGTTCTGCGATGAGGCGCAGGGTGTCTTCTTCTTGTTGGCGTAATTGCTCTTCAAGTGCTTGTAGTTCTAGATGGGGGTTATTTTGCAGGAACTCTTCAAGTCTGTTTTCGAGAAATTGGCTAAAATCGTCAAATAAACCCATAAGTCATTTCAGTTATCAGTTATCAGTTATCAGTTATCAGTACCTCTGGTTTCACCCAGAGGTTTGAAATGTAGTACCCATAAACTACTCGGCTCACGCTTACATTCAAGTGAATTGGTATAAATTCTGAGAGCGATCGCTAAAATTGTTGCCCAACAAAAACAGAGCGNTTATCAGTTATCAGTTATCAGTACCTCTGGTTTCACCCAGAGGTTTGAAATGTAGTACCCATAAACTACTCGGCTCACGCTTACATTCAAGTGAATTGGTATAAATTCTGAGAGCGATCGCTAAAATTGTTGCCCAACAAAAACAGAGCGAACTTCACCATTACGGCGAATCACAGCTTCCTGGTTAGCTACTTTCACAAGAGTCCACCCGCTACCGCCAATACTCTCTCCGACATATATCCGACGAGCCACACCATCAATTTCAAATAGAGCCGCAGAACGTTCGCCTAACTCCAAGATACCCACCAGGGTATTAATAGGGCTTTGAACTTGACTAGCTGCTACTATTTCCGCCACAGATATTTCTGCTGGTGGAGGTGGGGGTAATGATATTGGCTGTGTTGGTTTTTCTGTTTGAGGTTCTGCTTGTGCTGTTGTTTCCGGTTGTGGTTCTGCTTCTGGTTTTTCTTGTGCCGTTGTTTTGGCTGGAAGTTCTGGTTTTGTTTTTGCTTCAGCTTTCGCCGAGCTAGAGCTATCAACTTTAACTTTAGTTTCTGGTTTTACTTCTGCTTTGGCAGTTATTTCGGCTTCCGATTTTTCTTGAACGTTTTCAGCAGCTTCTGTGGAAGCGTTAGATGCAGATGCTGCTGATGGCTTTGGGGAAGATGGCTCTGATTTTGGTGTAACTGCTACCGCTGTCGGGATAGGCGGAACTATTACTACTTTGGTTTCAGGAATAGTGACAGTTTCTTTTGCTACTTGTGCCTCCATCAAATCGACCAGTCGGTTGAGCGGTAAGAGTAGGCTAGTATTTATAGATGGGTTAGCCGATACTGGTACTTTGGGTAAATTGTTACTAGATGGAGCAGGTGGTATCCCTGGAAGTTGTTGTTCTTTCTGAGTCGCTTCTTTTTGCTCAATCATTTTGAGCGATCGCTCGATATAATCTGCAAATTTGGCATCTGCTGCTGCTTTAGGATTCAATGTTTCTGCTGATGGATCTGGCTTTTCTACATAACCTAAATAGCCTAAAATTTTATCGAATCCTCCTCTAGTTCCTAACCACAAAGAGAGAGTTACTAATATAGATGCAAAAGCTGTTCCTAAAAGTAGTTTATCTAATGATTGATTTTCTTTTTTTGCTAATTTTTCCTCAGCTAATTTTTCCTTTTCTTCTTTCTCTATATCTTGAGATTGAGTCTTATTTTCAGGCACAACTATTTGAGGCACTTTAATTGGTGTTAAAGAAACAATTTCTGGTCGATTTACTTCCTTTGGTAAGGGAGTACCACCATCTAATACTCGGTCAATATCACTGAACAAGTCTTCCATCAAATTTTCGGCAAGATTGTCCACAGAAACAGGTTCTTTAAACCTGGAGTTTTGGGAATTTTCTGTAGTCTTCTGGTTTGTTGTCATCTAAAATCCTCCATTCATTAATTGATAATTGATAATTGATAATTGATAATTACCTAGTTGTTAAAACCGTAACGGAATTGAATATAAGGAAATACTCTAGCACTTTTTTTACCCTTTACTGGGTCAGCAGTCATCCCTGTAATACCATTTCTCAAAAACTTTATCTATTTCAGAGTAGGGGAGTGTAGGGACGTTTTGCTGCGCAACATGTTTTGCTGGCGCCGACATGAATGCGGAGCATTCCGGAACGGAAAACGCATTTTTGCCTGTGCAACGTCCCTACCGGAGAAGTAAAAATAAGAATAATTAACATTAACTGATTAGTAATTACCAAAAAAGTTCCATGCGCTTGTGTTAATTACTTAATATTTGAAGTGCCTCCCAAGTATAGCATTAATGCCTGGTAATTGGTATAAGTCCTGAGATTAATAGGTGGCCTACACATTGGAAAAACTCTTTTTAAGCATAAATTTTCAACTTTCCATTTTCTAGTATTCTTTTTTGAAATTGGTATATAGCAATCCTAAATAATTTGTGAAAAAAAAACTGTAAGGGTTTGTTTCCCCATCCCATTTTGGCTTGGGGAAAGGAGACCAAACCCCTACAATAATTGTTTCCCCATCCCATTTTGACTTGGGGAAAGGATACCAAACCCCTACGATAAAATGTTACAACATAAGCGCGGATTGGTTTAATACAATCATTACGCCAAGGTACTATATAGAACCCCTGAAGGGATCTATTTAAAATTATAGATTGAGAGTAGGGGAGTAGGGGAGTGGGGGAGTGGGAGTAGGGACGTTGCATAAGGGCGTCCGTACGGGAGTGTGGAGAGATGGGGAGATGGGGAGATGGGG
>NZ_LGSU01000957.1 GCF_002260545.1 Hydrocoleum sp. CS-953
TTTTAAGGCTCGTTCAATATTTAGCATTCTTCTGGCCAATTTCTGCTTGAACCATTTTACCTTATTTCCCAACAACTCTAATAAGTATTCAACCGGATTTTATATTACTCCTCTTCATCAAAGATTGGCGGCCAAAGCTCGGAAATCGATATCTCCCAACCTGGGAAGAGTTCTGGAACAGTCAAAATGTCATCGCCAGTAAGTTCTACTGTATCTCCTGTAGGGCGATAAATTTCTACTGTTTCTTCGTCGGGGTCGATTAAAATTCCTACTTGCACTCCCAGTTCGATGTATTTCCTAACTTTCTCTTGCAGTTTAGGGATACGGTCGCTTTGGGATTTGATTTCTACTGCTAAGTCTGGAACCATTTCTGCAAAGTAGCGGATGCTTCGGGGTAAGCGTTCTGCTTTTACGAAAGAGACATCTGGTGCTTTGAGGTTGCTATCGGGTAGAATAAAACCTCCTGCGGAGTCGAACACCCGCCCCAGGCGACGGGGGTAAACCCAGTTTCCTAGCAAACGACTAAACAGAATGCCTACTTCGCTCGATACAATGTCTGATGGTCCCATGACTGATATTTTTCCACTTTCTAGTTCAAATTGATAGTCAAAACCCGCTTCTTTAGTTAGGGTTTGCAGTATTTCTAGGTCTTTGACTGTTACGTTGGACATATTTCTCCTATTGTATATAGGTTTGTGGCTATTCTAACATATTTTTTGGTAGTGGGTTTCGATGGTGGCAGTGGCGATCGCGCAGCGTTACGGATAAATATGATGTAGGGGCGATTTCCTAACTAACAGGACTAAAGCCATGTGAACCCAGAAACCCGGTTTGTCGTAGACATCTATTGCTCAAAACAACGATTTATCCTAGAAACCGGGTTTCTTTGCGTAATTCCTAACTAAATTAAAATCAGTTGTGTTATAATTTTTTATTGTTAATCTAATTCTATTCCTAATGGTTTCATCCAAATTACTATAACTGGAAAATGCAATTAATAACTTATCTATGGAGGAGAAAATATGGTTATTAGAAAAAATCGTTGTTCAAATGCGAAAATCAACAGAAACTTCTAATTTTAAACAACAACTAAATTTAGAATCAGGCAATCTAAATGCCAATTCTGAGGACGATCCTTTGATTGGTTTATTTGCTGGTTCCCCAGATTTAGCTACTAATTATGAGGAGATTTTACAACAAGAAATTTAAGGATAGATCGGGATAGACTTACCAATAAATGTCTAGGTAGGAGCGATCGCCTCTGGAATAAGTATTTTTTCTGCTGTTAACTGCTATAATATTAATTAGTTATTTTATCAACTCACAAATGCACGTCATTAGCTATCGACGTTTAAGGGAATATGCTGGCAAACATAAGGATTGTAATGAACCTTTGGATAACTGGTATAAAGTTGCCAGTAAGGCTAATTGGTCAAATTTAATTGAGGTGCAATCTGTTTTTCCCACCGCTGAAGCTGTTGGTAATTTTACAGTTTTTAATATTAAGGGGAATAGATATCGCTTAATTGTTAGTATAGATTACCAAAGGCAATTAATTTACATTAAATACATTTTTACCCATGCAGAATATGACAAGGAATCTTGGAAAAATGCCCCCTACTTTTAGCTCGCAAAAATATAGCGATTTATTGGTAAAATACCAGCCGAAACTAATTAAAACAGAGGATGAAAATGAACGAGCGCTCGCAGTTGTAGAGGAGTTGATGCACGTTCAAAATCGCACTCCAGAAGAGGATACTCTTTATGAGTTATTGATTGTTTTAATTGAGAAATTTGAGGAAGATTTTTATCGTCCCGGTGCCTCATGTTCTCCTCATTCAATGTTACTATTTTTAATGGAACAACAAAACGTAAAACCTGAAGATTTGGTGGGGGTTGTTGGTTCGGAGGATATGGTGTTTGAGTTGGTTAATGGTAGCCGTGAGATTGGCAACGAATTGGCTGAAGTTTTGGGGTATGTTTTTAAGGTTGATTCTAGTTTATTTGGGCGATAATTAATAGGAGCAATCGCCCTATTATCAAAAAAATAATGAATAAATATGTAGGGGCATCTATGCGAATCGCCCCTACATTAGGGAATGGTTGGGAGGCGATCGCTTCAAGGGCAGAAATTGAAAACTCAAAAAATCTGAGCGATCGCTTGACTAATAACCAAAAATCTACTCGGTAGAAGGATTCAATTTGTTTGATATTTGGCCAAATTTCAGCTTCCTCGGTTTGGGTCTTCTAATGAATAAATATCATGTAGAGGCGATTCGCGAATCGCCTCTACATTGAGAAATGGTTCGGTGGCGATCGCCGTTTTGGGAAGATTGAGAATTGTGGAAAGGCGATCGCAAGATTTACAAGAATTGATGATTGTTAATATTGGTGCGTTACGGCGGACAATTTTTATGGCTTCGTTCGTCCCATAAGTCTTGACCGCCTAACGCACCCTACTGCTACTACTGAAATTATTTAGGATTCGTCCAGTAAATACGCGAACCGTAACTACTAGAGCTAGGAATGTTAATCCAGTCAGAATGCTCTTTTACCCTGCTATTAACTCCTTTGTTGTCACCGTTTGAATCCATAATCCTGACTTGTCGTTGTCCGTTGGATAACCGACGAGATTCCATGACAATTCCAACGTGCCCGTACCGCACTCCACCAACAACTCCAATGTCGGGAAAAGAAATAACTGCACCCCGTTTGGGCAAACCCGAGCTTGTTGCAGAACTAAATTTATGAGGTAGCATTTCAGAAACAACACGAGCAGTATCTTTGCCGTGTCCAAAAGCGCGAGGAATAGAACGTTGGTTAGCAGGCAAGAAAACCTTTTGAATTTATCGGGCAATCAAACTGACACATTGACCTCGCAAGTTGTATTTACCATCTAGACGAGTAATTCCAACCTCGCCTTTAGCCGAAGCATAGAACGCTTCTGGATTACCATACATCTCATCCCCAGGCTTAGGATTCGCACCGCCACCATCTGGCAAATTCAGCTTCCACAAATGGAAATTGTTCCCTCGTATTGGATTAGGATACATATAAATTTGATTGCCATTAGCACCACCTGAATCCAAGGCACGCCCCGTAGCTTTATTGACCACCAAATAAGCATCACCCACTTTTGTGATTTTCCAGAGATGGTAAGGATTATTTTTGTTAGGATTGGGGTGAAGGTAAGGTAGCTTTCCACCATTTCCGCCAGCATCTAAAGCTTTCCCTGTCGCCTTGTTGATCATCATGTAGTAATCGCCAACTTTCTCAAAACCCCACAGATGAAAATTATTCCCGGAACTAGGTGATGGATGTGGATAAACTGAATTATTTTGACCACCTGCATCTAGTGCTTTGTTTGTTGCCTTGCTAGTGATAGTTGAGAACTGTAAACCAGCAATGCTCTTGTTGCCTTCTTTGACATAAGCGGCAGCAACATAACCAGTAGTATTTCCTACCTTGACTTTATACCAATCGCTGCGACCATTGTAAGAACCACCAGAAACCTTTTGTAAAATGGTCAAATTAGTTCCATTAGCCAACCTACTGATTCTCGATCCACTTAAAGAAGGGCTAGTACGGAAATTTAGCCCGAAAGAAGAGTCAACATAACCAGGCTTGCTAATAGATGGGTTTCGCTTATTAAGCCAATCTGATGATGCCGATCGCGTTTTAGTCCTACCGTTATCGGTTCCTGTAGCAAATAACGCCTTGCCATTCGAGGAATAAACTACAAGATTACCATCACCTTGAATAGCAAAGTTTGCACCAGGATTGCCTCCAGTATCAGTTGACCAAATTGGCTTACCACGACTGTAGAGGACAACATTGCCATCCCTTTGAACTGCAAACAGATCGGCATTTGTCTTCTCCGTTCCCGTTGCCCAAAGTACCTTTCCTTGGGGACTGTACAATACTAAGTTTCCATCTGTCTGAAACTTAAATTTATAACCTGTAGACGTAATCCATTCTTGACCTCGCCGGAACTCTAAATTAGTGCCTTCGGGCTTAAGATTGAAAGAGGTTGGTTTTGGATTACTAGAAGACTTAACATCAACATAGTAAGCTGCCACATAGCCAGTTTTACCGTTGACTTCAACCTGATACCAATCATTGCGAGAACCAGTAGGAGGGTTATAAGTTCTACCCGTAACAGATTTCAAAATCTTGAGTGGTGTTCCTTTGGGCAACCTGCCAATAATACTTGCACCAACAAAAGAATCAGAACGTAAATTTAAAGGAAATGAACCAACCTTAGAATTTACAACACCTGATGTAGAGGATGGAGTGGGTTGAGGTGTGGTGGGATTGCTTAGGGGAGTAGAACCTGTTACTTTACCCGTGAAGAATTTTTCAATTCCACGCCCTACAGCACTAGCGGCTTTTTCAACATTAGCACGGCTCATCCCTGGAGCGTCCATAAACAAAGATTCCACCAAAACCGCAGGAACACTGGTAGGAGCATTACGCAAAACTGAGAAATTTGCTTTCTTTGTACCTCGGTCGGGAATAATACTATCAGGGAAGATAGCATCTAACTCACTGTTAATTGCTTGAGCAAGTTGAGCATCTTTAGCGGGGGCGTTTGGATGAGAAAAAACTTCATGTCCTTGGACATTTTTGTTAAAAGCATTTTGGTGCAGCGAAACAAAAATATCATATCCCGCAGCTCGTTGACCGATTTGTGCCAAAGATAAGGGTTCATCTAAGACCTTAACTTCTGCACCTAACTGTCGTAAATGATTGGCAATCAAATTTGCCTGATGTAAGTTTTCAGCAGCTTCTGTTGTACCGTTAGCAACTGCACCAGGGTCGAATCCTGTATTAGTAACTCCATGACCAGGATCGAGAATAATTTTCTTGCCAACTAAGGTTTGTACACTCTGAGTTGGTATGACGTTCCGCGCAGCATTAAGAGAAATTCCGGTTCCTTGTTGTGGTGCTTTTGACTTGAGAGTTTGATTAGCATTGCTGTAGGACTTCTCAAACATCTCTTTGAGGAAGTTTAACCACGAAGAACTCTGTAAATTTTCAAAAGGCTTCAAGAAATTATTCAGGGCAGCTTGTTTAACAGCATCAGGACTAGGTTGTGGTTGCGGCTGAGGTTGCGGTTGGGGATTAGGGTCATTTCCTGGTAAATAAATGGCTTGACCTATAGATAATCGCGCTGCCTCTGCACTTGTAAATGGCGTTTTTCCTCCTGGGTCTTTAGTAATTTCTGTCCAACGAGCTCCATTACCTAGCTCCCGTTGTGCAATTCCCCACAAGGTATCCCCTGCATTCATTTCGTAACGGTAACGAACCGCACGTTCCATCGGAGTAACTTTTCCTTCTCCACTCCAAGTGGTCGGAACAACTTGTAAATCCGGGTTATATTCCTCCGGTGTTGTCGTCTTGGCTAAATCAATCGCCGATGGAATATTCAATAACCCCGCACCTGTTTCCCCATCCCATCCAGGGGTGTTCAAGTCAGTCGCCGTATTTTTGAGAATATCAATGACCTGACGATAATTCAATTCAGGATTTGCAGCCCAAACTTGAGAAATAGCACCTGTTACTTTAGCGGTGGCAACAGAAGTCCCATTCATGGCCCCCAGACCATCGCCAACAGTGGACAACACTGGATTCTCTAACGTTCCGCTATCGGCGACAATATCTAAACCATCACCATAACTAGAATA
>NZ_LGSU01000958.1 GCF_002260545.1 Hydrocoleum sp. CS-953
CTGTACGAGCAGTAGCAATATCTATCCAAAGGGAGTCTAATACTAGATCATTGTGCCAGAGGAGAGCAGCAGTTTGAAATTGACCGTGAACTTCTAAACGTGCTGTCGGATAAATTTTTTGCAGTGCTTGTGCTAACTCTACTGCTGGAGCTGTTGCTGCTGAGTCTGAGTGACAACCATCTACAACTAAATCTATGTCTGTTAATAATAGAGTATCATCAAATTTTGATAACAGTAAGTCTCTTACTCCTCCCCCAATTAGATATAGTTGCCAACCTCTTTTTTCTGCCAACTCAGCAACCAAAGTGAGTAGTTGCCAAAGTTGGGGTGCGAGGCGATCTTCTAAAAGTTGTGTAATTGATTTACAAGTTTCCCCAGGAATGCAACCAGGTTGTTGATTTTGGGGGCGTTGTTGTTGATGCAATTCCCGTAAAACGTCGGTACGGGTGACTATTCCAACTAGACGGTTATTTTCTAAGACAGGCAACCGCCCAATATCATAAGTAACCATCAACTCTTCAATTTCTGGGAGAGTTGTTTCTGGGGAAATAGTTTTCAGTTGGGGTGTCATGTAACCTTTGACTGGAGCATGACTAAAACCATGATGCAGAGCAATATCAATATCTCGCCGAGAAATAATTCCCACCAATTCCCCAAATGAGTCTACTACTGATAAACCAGAATGACCATAACGTAATAGTATTCGGTGAGCTTCTTCTATAGATGTTTCGGGAGGAATGGTGCGAACTGGAGATGACATCAAATCTCTAGCAGTGGGTGGGTGAGGAATTTGAGAGATGAGTCTATCTACTAACTNGAGCAATATCAATATCTCGCCGAGAAATAATTCCCACCAATTCCCCAAATGAGTCTACTACTGATAAACCAGAATGACCATAACGTAATAGTATTCGGTGAGCTTCTTCTATAGATGTTTCGGGAGGAATGGTGCGAACTGGAGATGACATCAAATCTCTAGCAGTGGGTGGGTGAGGAATTTGAGAGATGAGTCTATCTACTAACTTTTCTAATGTTGCTTGGGGTTTGGTGTCTCGCCGACTAAGTGCTGCTGCTCGGTTATGACCACCACCCCCTAGAGGTTGAAATAGTTGACTGAGGTTAGTATCTGGGATGCGCGATCGCCCGATAATATTTAAGCTTTTTTCTGTTGTGTTTTTGAGGGAGTGGGTGTGAGCTAGCAATAGAGCATCTATTTCTGTGAGGTCAATTAAACTGGAAGCTAAACTGGATAAACCAGGAACATATTCATCTGTGTGTAAAAGTATTGACCCTATTTGATATTTTCTCACGGTGGAGCGTTGCAAATTTTCCAGAGCTATTTTTAATAAATCTTGCAGTTGGTGTGACAAACCGGGTTCGACATATTCACCTATCACAGATAAACTTGCTCCTTGCTGCATTAACCATGCTAAAGCTGCTGCGTCTCTTGGTGTTGTATGGTCAAAAGTCAGGGAACCAGTATCAACATGAATACCCAGTGCCATAATTGTTGCTTCTGCTGGAGTTAATATAGGGGTAGGTTTATTTTGGAGAGTCTGGAGTTTTTCTGTGATTAGGGTTGTGGTAGCTCCCACTGCTTCTATATAAGTTTGGGTAGCGGGAATATCGGTTTGAATTTCACAGTGATGGTCGTAGATGATAATTTCTGATAGGTGGGGTAAGTCTAACCATTCGGTAGTTTTTCCGAGTCGGGAGCGTGTTTGACTATCTACTATATATATAGAGCGAATTTGTTCTGGGTTAACGGAGCGACGTTCGATGATGGCAAATTCATCTCGATGGAGAGCGAGGAATTGTTTGACGGTAGGGTGACAACCGCCTGTTAGTACGAGGCGACTACCTGGGTGGAGGTGAGTTAGTCCGACAGCGGCGCCGAGAGCGTCGAAGTCTGCGGTTGTGTGGCATAAGATTATGTTCATTTATTAAAAGTAAAAATTCAAAAGTCAAAAGTCAAAAGTAAGAAGTTTTAATTTAAAATAATTAGGTATTATTAAAATAGTATATTATCTTCTATAAAAATTCAAAAGTCAAAAGTCAAAAGTAAGAAGTTTTAATTTAAAATAATTAGGTATTATTAAAATAGTATATTATCTTCTTCAAGGTAAATGGTGCAAATTTGCTAGTATCGGCATCTTGCCTGGGATGACTATACCTCATAACAATAGAAAGCGCTGTGTTACCAAATTTAGATTGTTACGAACTCCTTGAAGTTAATTATGTATCACTATGACATTGTTGAATAAATTCACAAAATTTGTCAAGAATACTCTCTTTCATTCAACCATGATTTGGAATTATATTTGCTGATTTACAAAAGCAGCAAGCAGAAAGTGGCAGAGAAGTTATATCAAATCCGGTTAAACAGTTATAGAATGGTTAACTCTTGAGGAGTCAGGAGTCAGGAGTCAGGAGTCAGGAGGAGAAAGAATTAGAAAGATGAGGGTAGTTATGGCGATCGGAGAATTTTTGTCTGTCCGATCAGACGGATTTGATATTATAGATTTATCTGAAAAGGCAGATATAACGAAACGTTAGAGGAGANGAGAAGTTATATCAAATCCGGTTAAACAGTTATAGAATGGTTAACTCTTGAGGAGTCAGGAGTCAGGAGTCAGGAGTCAGGAGGAGAAAGAATTAGAAAGATGAGGGTAGTTATGGCGATCGGAGAATTTTTGTCTGTCCGATCAGACGGATTTGATATTATAGATTTATCTGAAAAGGCAGATATAACGAAACGTTAGAGGAGAAAAAAACTTATGATTGCTCAACCTCAAGATTACCAAAAAATTACCCCTGAAGAATATCTAGAATGGGAAGCTAAACAGGAATTTCGCCATGAATATGTAGACGGTGAAATTTTAGCTATGACTGGAGGAAGTCTTCCTCATAATGATATTGCTCTTAATTTTTATACAGCTCTGAGACCTCATCTCCGTCAAAGAGGTTGTCGAGTTAATGTGTCTGATGCTAAAGTTCAAGATGCTAAAAATAGTTATTATTTCTATCCAGATTTAGTTATTAGTTGTCATCCTGATGATGTAAAATCTCGTAAGTTTATCGAACATCCTAAAGTAATAATTGAAGTTATTTCCCCTAGTACAGAAAAATACGATCGCGGCAATAAGTTTAAATATTATCGTCAATTTCCCAGTTTGCAAGAATATGTTTTAGTAGATTCAGAATCAATTTCTGTAGAAATTTTTCAACGTGGGGAGGGAAAAATTTGGCATTATTGTGCATATACAGAAGGTGAGTCAATTACATTAAAGAGTATTGAATTTACTTTTGCTATTGAGGTTTTATATGAAGGAGTTAATTTGGAAACTGATGCGGTAGAGTCAGAATAAACCTAGTGCTACATTAATTATTGGAGTTTTTCAGAACATCTAATTCATCTTGTTTTGTTCTTGCTTTTGACGATTCTATTTNGCATTATTGTGCATATACAGAAGGTGAGTCAATTACATTAAAGAGTATTGAATTTACTTTTGCTATTGAGGTTTTATATGAAGGAGTTAATTTGGAAACTGATGCGGTAGAGTCAGAATAAACCTAGTGCTACATTAATTATTGGAGTTTTTCAGAACATCTAATTCATCTTGTTTTGTTCTTGCTTTTGACGATTCTATTTTTTCATACTAGCTCTAATTGTACTAGATTTTCTTCCTTTTTATAAGAATCCCAAAGAGAAAATATTAAACTTCTAATACCTTTACTTTTGTCACTAGCTTCACTATTCTCTGTCACAATTTCTAATTTTTTTAGGCGGTTTATCGTATCCCGAATCTGATTCTTTTGTTGATTAGCTTGATTACTATTTTTAGATGATATTTCTGAATTTAATAGACAAGCAAGCTCTCTTAAATTTGTGGTTATTTGCAGTTGAGGGCGATCGCTATTTCTCTCTATCCATTCAGTTGATAATTTGCCACCCTCATCATTAGTCTGACTATAATTTATGAGAAATTCGATTAATTTTTTAGCTCGTTTGAGGGAAATATTACCCCTATTGTTTGCTGAAGTTTTCTCTTCTATCTCTACCTCTTCTGGGAAAATTTGCCTTTGGAAATATTCCTCAATTGCTTTTATTCCTTTTTCTGCTATTTCTCTTGGCGGAGTTTTCAGGGGATTATTTCTTAAATTAAGTTCTTTTAAAGAGGAGAGTTGACAGCTCGACTCTGGAATTTTTGTTAATTGATTATTTTTTAAATCAAGCCTTGTTAAATTAGATAATTGACAGATCGACTCTGAAATTTTTGTTAATTGATTGCTATTTAAATAAAGCTCTTTTAAAGAGGAGAGTTTACAGACTGACTCGGGAATTGTTGTGAATTGATTCTCATTTCAATTAAGGCTGTCTAAATTATAGAGTTGAGAGATTGACTCTGGGATTTTTGTTAATTGATTATTATCTAAATAAAGCCTTGTTAAATTAGATAGTTGAGAGATTGACTCTGAGATTTTTGTTAATTGATTCCCACCTAAATAAAGGGTTGTTCAATTAGATNATTAAGGCTGTCTAAATTATAGAGTTGAGAGATTGACTCTGGGATTTTTGTTAATTGATTATTATCTAAATAAAGCCTTGTTAAATTAGATAGTTGAGAGATTGACTCTGAGATTTTTGTTAATTGATTCTCATGTAAAGCAAGTCCTTCTAAATTAGATAGTTGAGAGATTGACTCTGGGATTGTTCTTAACTGATTATTGCTTAAATTAAGCATTGTTAAATTAGATAGTTGAGAGATTGACTCTGGGATTTTTGTTAATTGATTCTCACCTAAATAAAGGGTTGTTCAATTAGATAGTTGAGAGATTGACTCTGAGATTTTTGTTAATTGATTCCCACCTAAATAAAGGGTTGTTCAATTAGATAGTTGAGAGATTGACTCTGGAATGATTGTTAATTAATTTTGATGTCAAAAAAGCCTTGTTAAATTAGAGAGTTGAGAGATTGACTCTGGAATGATTGTTAATTGATTATCTTGTNTTGTTAATTAATTTTGATGTCAAAAAAGCCTTGTTAAATTAGAGAGTTGAGAGATTGACTCTGGAATGATTGTTAATTGATTATCTTGTAAATCAATAGTTTCTAAATTAGAGAGTTGAGAGATTGACTCTGGGATTTTTGTTAATTGATTCCCACCTAAATAAAGCCTTGTTAAATTAGAGAGTTGAGAGATTGACTCTGGGATTTTTGTTAATTGATTCTCACCTAAATAAAGGGTTGTTAAATTAGATAGTTGAGATATTGACTCTGAGATTTTTGTTAATTGATTCCCACCTAAATAAAGGGTTGTTAAATTAGATAGTTGAGATATTGACTCTGAGATTTTTGTTAATTAATTTTGATGTCAAAAAAGCCTTGTTAAATTAGAGAGTTGAGAGATTGACTCTGGAATGATTGTTAATTGATTATCTTGTNCCTTGTTAAATTAGAGAGTTGAGAGATTGACTCTGGAATGATTGTTAATTGATTATCTTGTAAATCAATAGAGATATTGACTCTGAGATTTTTGTTAATTAATTTTGATGTCAAAAAAGCCTTGTTAAATTAGAGAGTTGAGAGATTGACTCTGGAATGATTGTTAATTGATTATCTTGTAAATCAATAGTTTCTAAATTAGAGAGTTGAGAGATTGACTCTGGGATTTTTATTAATTGATTAT
>NZ_LGSU01000959.1 GCF_002260545.1 Hydrocoleum sp. CS-953
GTTAATTACTGAATCATGTACAAAACTTAATTAGCAGAGCTACCCCAAATATTCCAACTTGCAGCCAGAAAAATTGTAACTAACAAAGCTAATAAGTATAAAATAGCTTCTAATCAAAATTATTAACGAAGCCACAACTGAGGAAAGCAAGAAATGCCATAATTTCAAATAATCAAATAACACAAACATTAACCATCAATAAACTTTCATCAATCAACCTATCAATAAAAAAATTATGACTGTAGTGCCTGTGTATCGAAACTCCCCTGAACCCACTGACCATATTGCCACTGGCAACTCCTCACCAATAACATCTGTATATGCTCTGCAAGAAATGGTGGCCCGTTTACATAAAGAACAACAAAATGTTAATGATTTATTAAGTTCTCTAGGCTTTGCCTTGCGTAGCTTCAATAATCTAAATCAGTTTCTAGAATTGATTCCACTCATGGGCTGTCGAGTAACCGATGCTGATGGTGGGGCATTAGTATTATTTAAGCCAAATGGACAGATTAGATTCCAACAATTACACTGTCAAGAAGGCCAACAATGTCAAGATATTCGACAAGCATTGGAAATAGCAACTCGTCAATTGATTACAGAAACAACTTTACCTGCCGAATTACAGGAAGTCCCTATTCAAACGGCGAGTCTAGACTATCAAGTTAGTGACTATCTAGGAAATGACGTTCAATTATTTGGCACATCAATTCTAGTCAAGAACTCAGAACGAGGTCGTCTATATGTATTTAGTCATAACCCAGAATATGTTTGGACACCAGCAAGACAAAAATTAATTCGCCTAGTAGCAGACCAGACCGCAGTAGCGATCGCCAACGACGAACTATCTACCTCCTTAAGAGAGAAGGAACGTTTGGACCGAGAGTTAGAAATAGGGGCAGAAATTCAACTGCGACTATTACCACCAGAATGTCCAGAAATTCCTGGTATTGCTCTTGCAGCTCGTTGTCAAACAGCAAACCGAGTAGGAGGAGACTATTATGACTTTATCCCCTCTAACTATGACCAGGTGAACTCCAAGCACAAAAAACAGGAACCCTGTAAGTGGAGTATTGTGATTGGAGATGTAATGGGTAAGGGGGTACCTGCTGGTTTAATTATGACTATGACCAGAGGAATGTTAAGAGCGGAGGTATTAAACCGTCACTCACCAGCACAAGTGCTGCAACATTTGAACCAAGTTATGTACACCGATCTGGAAACTTCCCATCGGTTCGTGACTTTGTTTTATTCAGAGTACGACCCAGAAACCCGAATTTTGTCCTATAGTAATGCTGCTCACCATCCTCCNTACCTGCTGGTTTAATTATGACTATGACCAGAGGAATGTTAAGAGCGGAGGTATTAAACCGTCACTCACCAGCACAAGTGCTGCAACATTTGAACCAAGTTATGTACACCGATCTGGAAACTTCCCATCGGTTCGTGACTTTGTTTTATTCAGAGTACGACCCAGAAACCCGAATTTTGTCCTATAGTAATGCTGCTCACCATCCTCCCATGTTGTGGCAAGCTGCTAGTAATTCTATTGTGAATTTGGATACTCTGGGAATGTTAATTGGTTTGGAAGTAGATTCTGAATATAATCAAGCACAAGTACAACTTCATCCAGGAGATACTATCATTTATTACACAGATGGGTTTACAGATGCAGCTAATAAGCATGGTGACCGTTATGATGATCTTAAGTTAAGTCAAGCCTTCAAATTTGCCTGTCAAAATTATCAAGAACCACAAGAAATATTAGATTATTTATTTGAGGAGGTCAAACAATTTGTGGGAGAAGGAAATCATAATCCAGATGATATGACTCTAGTGGTAATGAGAGTAGAAAGTTAATTAATAATTAATCATTAGGGTTGGCTGAAAAAATTAGAGTGTGGGAAGGGTGGGGAAATAGAATTTGGTCTGCCCAAAATGCTAAACTAAATTTTTGCAGCTCTAGGATCTGAAAACCAGGTACTTTTTTTAACCAAAATAAAGACTTTAGTTTTTATCTATTAGTGCTTTGAGATTTAATCAGTATAGCAATAATTATATTTCCATCAAATACGTTATATTTAGAGAGAATAATTCTAGATGCTAGAGCATATAATTACTCTAAAATTAGACTTTAATCTAATCAATAACTACAGTAATTTTTTAAGTTTGTTAGAAGTGAAAGTGTTGTATAGTTGGCAACTTTTTGCTCAACAAGTTGATGTAGACTTATGGGCAGATGTACAAAAAGCTTGGAACAACTTTATAGAATGTGGTCAGGGATGGGCACTATTAGTTGGTCTGATAATTGGTTGGATGGTTAAAAGTATTTTGCCATAATGTTAAGCATTCAGCTATCAGCTCTCAGCAATAAGCAGCAATAATACCCTGTTTTGAAGGCTATTTCAACCAGCGAATTAAACCACAAAAACAACGAGTTTGAGTTGTTAACCCATACAATATAAAGCTAATAGTTAACAAAGTTCCCCCTGTGGAGGAAAGCTAACGACTAAATACTAAAAATAAACTTCAGTATTTCAAGTCTCTAGCAACATCTACAAGGAACTGATAACTGATAACTGATAACTGATAACTGAAATGACGCAAGATAAACAAACCTGGAGCCAAAGATTTGAAAAGGCGTTGCATCCTACTATAGCTATATTTAATGCTAGTATTAGCTTTGACATTGAATTAATTGAACACGATCTTAACGGTTCAGTCGCTCATACAAAAATGTTGGCTAAAACAGGTATTATTTCTGCTGAGGAAGGGGAAAAATTATTGATAGGTTTAGACAAAATTCGTCAAGAATATCTAGCAGGAAAGTTTGAGATAATTGAAGGTGCTGAAGACGTTCACTTTGCTGTAGAAAAAAGACTTACAGAAATTACTGGAGATGTAGGGAAAAAACTACATACAGCTAGGTCGAGAAATGACCAAGTAGGAACTGATACTAGACTTTATCTCCGAGAACAAATTGAACAAATTCGGATTTTATTGAGAAATTTTCAAAAGGTTCTTTTGGAATTAGCTGAGTCTAATATTGAAACTTTAATTCCTGGTTATACTCACTTACAAAGAGCGCAACCTTTGAGTTTAGCTCATCATCTTTTGGCTTATTTTCATAAAGCGGAAAGAGATTGGGAAAGATTAGGAGATGTTTATCGCCGAGTGAATATTTCTCCTCTTGGTTGTGGTGCTTTAGCAGGTACAACTTTTCCTATTGATAGACACTATACTGCTGAATTATTAGGGTTTGAAAAACCTTATGCTAATAGTTTGGATGGGGTAAGTGACAGAGATTTTGCGATTGAATTTCTCTGTGCAGCTAGTATTATTATGGTGCATTTAAGTCGTTTGGCAGAAGAAATAATTTTATGGTCATCTGAAGAGTTTAGGTTTGTTACTTTAACTGATGTTTGTGCTACAGGTTCGAGTATTATGCCTCAAAAGAAAAATCCTGATGTACCAGAGTTAGTGAGGGGAAAAACAGGTAGAGTTTTTGGGCATTTACAAGGTATGTTAGTGGTAATGAAGGGTTTGCCACTAGCATATAATAAAGATTTGCAAGAAGATAAAGAAGGTTTATTTGATACTATTAAAACTGTTAAAAGTTGTCTAGAAGCAATGACAATTTTATTGCAAGAAGGTTTGGAATTTAATAGCTCTCGCCTCACAGAAGCAGTGGCAGAAGATTTTTCTAATGCTACGGACGTGGCAGATTATTTAGCAGCTCGTGGTATACCTTTTCGAGAAGCTTATAATTTAGTAGGTAAGGTTGTGAAAACTTGTATTTCTAGTGGTAAATTACTGAAAGATTTAACTCTAGAAGAATGGCAAGAATTACATCCAACATTTGCAGCAGATATTTATGAAGCGATCGCCCCTTGCCAAGTAGTATCTGCACGGAATAGTTATGGTGGAACAGGTTTTGAACAAGTAAAAACAGAAATTTCTATTGCCAAGCAGAAATTTAATTTTTAGTTTAATCTAAAGTGTCAAAATCTAGATTTGAGTTTCTAATTCTCAAATCTAGATTTTTTAGATCAAAATTCTATAGATAGGAATTTTGAACAATCAAATATACTATTCTTCTACAGCACCAGCACTCTCTTCTGAATTTTGCTCGTTACCATTTTGATTATTGCCAGATGCAAACTTAGATGAATATCGCTTCGAGAAAAAACCTGTCTTTTTTTTACGAAACTTGCGTGCGTAAGCCTGATTACGTTGTGCCTTCTCTTTTTTTGGATTGCGGCGTTTAGCCATTATTACCTCACTAATTGACATCCTTCCGAAGCCTATAGATGGGGAATAGCTTCCAAAAGGTTGACATATTTTCTAGCTTGTTAGCCTTAGCTTTACTAACAAAAGTCTGTAGAATAATATCCTATTATTTTACAGTTTAAACCTCACAAAAATTGGTTCTCTGTTCATTGATGATTAGAGTTTTTCCATGTACAATTATTTCTGTACACAACCCCATAACTCTAGTTTTCAACGTCTTTGGGCTACAGTTAAGTAGCGATGTTTTTAAAGCGGTTGAATACTTTACGTTATTCTTAAGTATAACAAAAATATAATAATAAAGTAATCCCATTAGGGGAAAGACTTTATAAGAAATTTTGCGGTAGACTAAGCCGTGTAACAAGATTTCTAAATCTCACATCAGGGCAATTTCTGCTTTATAGAACCTGCCTTCCAAAATCAATTCTTTTCAGGTCTTACAGTTATTCCATAGCACAGTAGGTCGCCAATAAAGAGTTTATCCCACAGGTTTAGCATAAACTTAACCCTAGGGACTGCTAGTATACCACCAAAAACATTTTAGTAGTATAGCATTTGTTTTCTAACTACGCAATAGTTTGTCCACCATTTTCATAGGATACCAAGTATAGCCAAACCCATAGCTCTTTTATATAACCCATTTGGATTGTATTTAGATATAGATAGGAATTACGCACCAGACCATATATATAGCGTCAAAAACTGTAACGTTATAGTTTTTTAACTCTATCTATAGTAGCAATCCTATTTTATTCGTGGCAAAAATCTTACTGCTTTTTAGGCAACAGGCACTATTGCTACAGCTCCAGAAGGTAGGAGTTTCAACTTTTTTATCTACCTTTTGATTTGTCGCGACCTATTTATGATTGCTATAGTAGCTTTGCGTAAGTCCTGATAGAGATGTTTAATACCAAATTCAAAAAAGGCTGTTACATTCCAATTTGTGATTTATTCCTACAGTTTAATACGTTATTGCTTCTATTTATTGTCAAAATTAAATCTTTTTCCTCCATTTTTTGTCTATTTATCTTTCCTAATTCCGGAGGTTTCTATCTCTTTTGATCTGTTCTGTCACTGTAGCAATATTTTATGAAAATGGTAGAATTAATGGATAATTACCTCTCCCTTTTAAGGAAAGGATTAACACTTAAGGAAAAAATAAATTCTTTTCCCTTTGAAAGCGGAGGCTAATAAAGCTGAATGATTTAATTAATCATTACTAATTGTTAATTATTCGGTAAATAAGAAAAAAGACAAAATAATTGGGTAGTGGTGTACAAGTAGTGATTTTTCCATTTTTACCCCTTACTGTGAGAGGATTTTACTTATAAATATCACTACATCTACAGAATGACTAATAATTGTTTTGTCAATCCTCTTTTTTTAAGAATAGATAATTATTA
>NZ_LGSU01000096.1 GCF_002260545.1 Hydrocoleum sp. CS-953
AATCTAGTAGAGGAAATCAATTTCAAGGGCTTTAAATAATTTACATTATGTTACATAGTTAAGTTTATTTGCACCTACCTATTTAATCACTATTAACTATACAATTAAATAATAATCATTCAATTGCAATATATCCGGAAATATTAAATGAACATGAACATAAGTATGAATAACTTCATTGTAACTGGAGCTGAAATAGGATTCATAATATGTATCTTTGTGGCAATCAGATTTTTTGTCACTAGGATATATAAACAGTTACTTAAAGTTGACTCAATTAAAGCAAAAGAAAAAAATGTTCAACTTATCTACCAAAATTTGCAGATATTAATAACTATAAGTTCCCTACTATTATGTTTAGTAGTAGCAGGATTTAATGGATGGCTAATATATCAAGGAAAAGACTTAATAGAATACAAACAGTCCCTGATTCAAAATATTTCCCCAGATTACTGGATAGAAATAGGAATTGGAGTTATTAAAAGTCTGAGCTTATTAATATTAACTAGCTGGATTATCCCATACATAGATAAATTCATAAATTGGTTGAAAGAGCGAGCAGATAATTTTGAAACACTCACTGCTAATGATGAAACTATTGAAAATTTATTTAAGTTTTTCAAAGAAAACCTGGATAAGATTATCTGGCTACTTTCCATTACTATATCCGCCCAATTTCTGCAATTACCAACAATAATAATCCAATATTTGTATATAGGTTTGCGAATTTATATGATTATAATCGCCGGATTACTATTTGTTAAAGCAGGTACAGCCGTAATTGATACTATTGATGCTCTGAGCAATAAATATTCCGAGCAAAAAAATATTTTTATCTTGCGCATCTACGATAATTTCAGTCATTTAATTCCTCTGGCAAAGCGATGTATTGAATATGCAATCTATATTGTTACAGCTACTTTAGTAATTCAACAACTTGATTTTATTGCCAAATTAGCTACTTATGGACCCTTATTAATTCAAATAATAGGAATTATCTTTATTACTCGTGTTGTTGAAGAAGTTGCTAAACTTGTACTAGAAAACTTACTACTTGATAATAATGATTCAAGCGATTTATCCCAACAAAGACGCAAGACATTTCTACCTTTATTTAAAAGCTTTATCAAATACTTTATTTACTTTGGTGCAGGTATTTCTATTCTTTATATTATTAAAATTGACCCGACTCCAATTTTAGCAGGTGTAGGTATTCTCGGTTTAACAGTGGGAATGGGTGCTAAAAGTCTGGTTGAAGATATAGTTGCAGGTTTCTTTATTTTGTTTGAAAATTATTACTTAGTAGGAGACTTTGTAGAGATAAATGGTGTTTATGGCTTTGTGACAGGAATAGAATTAAGAACCACTCGAATTAATTATGAAGATAAACATCACATTATCCATAATCGTGATGTTAAAGATGTAGTTAATCACTCACACCATAGTAATTCAGTTGTTACTCTTAAAATTCCTTATCAAAGTGATATTAATCAAATCTATGAAATTATAAATAGAGTAGGAAATAAGCTTCAAGAAAAGTATCCAGAAGAAATAATGAAAGGCACCGTAGTAGATGGAATAGAAGAATTTTATGACTATCAAATGTTAGTTCATATAACTACAGAAGTTAAACCAGGAAGACACATTGATATGAAGAGAATTCTTGGTACAATGATTAAACAAGCTTTCCAGGAAGAAGGTATTGAAATTCCTGTGATTCACCATTTAATGTTGGATAATGTTGAGTAATTAGGTGACAACAAATATCAACCTTAATAAAGATACTGTTAACCAAAAATAACATGACCAAAAAATAAGCTCTCATACCATTTCTCAAAAATATTGCTATATTTGATTTGGTGGGGGAGGGACGTTAGCATTTTTGTTATGCAACGTCTGTACAAATCAGAATAATTAACATCAACTGGCTAATAATTAGGGAAAAAGTTTTGGTTGCCTATGTTAATTACTGTAAGCATTCAGCCGTCAGCTATCAGCTAAGATGTTTATAGGGGTTTTCACGGCTCTGTTGACTTGCATTACTTCTGCCTTCTGCCCTCTGCCTTCTNACTATGAACGACCATATATTCAATTTTTGCTCCTAGCAATAGGGAATATAAAATCTAGATACACAACAGCTTATAATT
>NZ_LGSU01000960.1 GCF_002260545.1 Hydrocoleum sp. CS-953
ATTTAAGTATAAATATTACTCTTATCTACTCTAAATTAAATTTCCTACAAGAGGAGTCAGGAGAAAAGAATCTATTAGGAGAAAGAAGTGTTTTTATCACTAATTATCCGGATATGGTATAGCAATCCGCGCATTAAGTTGCGGGGAATCAAAAAGTAGATAAAAAAACTGAAACTCTGGCCAGTTAAGTGTTCCCTGTTCCCTGTTCCCTAAAAGTGTTAAGGTTTTTATACACAAATAAAATAGGACTGCTATATAACCATCAAAAATGCTAAAATTATAGAGTAGATATGACAATCATTATTAAAATAATGATTGTTATTAACTTTTGAGATGGCTGATACAGGAGGCTGTTAAACAGCTAATGTTTCTAAAAGTTAGCGATCGCCACAATTATCTTGGAAAAAATGACCAATAAATAATGTCACAATCATCCCCCCTGAAAGCAGGGCTGTTTCATTCTTGGTTAAGGGAGAGAGAGGGGGAGCAGGGGAGAATTTTCCAAATCGGGTACCCAAGATTTTCCCCAAATAAATCTATCAATAATTTTGGTGTAGCAATTGATTTTTCATAAATTCCGTTGATTTGACCAAGATTCCTTGGGAGCTTTTCTCTACCTCCACCCCTAAAAATCGCCCGTTTTTCGTAACTTTTCCCCAAATTCCGGTAATCGTGCCCCCAATTCTCATAAATAATTGATTATTTATTTGACGCCTGAAACAGCCCTGCCCCTTTGAAAAGGACAAAAAACAAACTTCCGTATTTCCAACCTCCGGCTGAAGCCGGAGGAACTGATAATTGATAACTGATAAATGATAAGCTAATCCTGTACAACATGAACAGAACAATGAGCGCGGTGGATAACATAATTACTTACACTACCCAATACCAGTTCACTCAAAACTGAATGTCCACGACGTCCCATAACAATTAAATTAGCATTCCATTCTTGGGCTAGTTTACAGATTTCCCGACCAGGATTACCTCTGACTTGGCTAAATTCTGTTTGAAAACCAGCATCTTTTGCTGCACTTGCTTTTGATTGCAACATTTGTAAACATTCTTTCTCAAACTTTTCCCAAAGCTGATGATATTCTTTCATCATTTCTGGATCGTAACCAATATTCATTGGCCAAAAGCTGATAGGACTTTCTTCTGCTTCCTCTGAGAGAATATGAACTAACATAAGATTTGAGTTACCAATTTTTGCTAACTTTAGGGCTGTATCAAAGACGCGATCGCCAATAGCAGATGTATCGATGGCAACTAAAATTTTTTCATACATAAATTTTTACTCCTAAATTTTTTTTAAATATCTACATCTATTTATATTGTATAAAATTACTCAAGTTATCTAACAATTAATTAAGTCAAACATTATGAATCTTAATATCTTTCCCGGTAAGAGTTTTCCCATTGGTGCCACTGTCTGTCAAGACCCCGAAGGAGTAAATTTCTCTATCTACTCCAAAAATGCTACAGCAATAGAATTACTACTATTTGATGAACCATTAGCAGCTAAACCAGAGCAAGTAATTTTACTTGACCCAAAACAACACAGAACTCATCATTACTGGCACATCTTTATTTCTGGTATTGGAGTGGGACAAATATATGCTTATCGAGTCTATGGACCTTTTAACCCAGAACAAGGTCATCGGTTTGATGGCACAAAAGTTTTGCTTGACCCTTATGCTAGAGTCGTAGTGGGACAAGAAAAATATAGCCGTGAAGCTGCTACGGGTAATGGTGATAATTGTGCTTACGCCCTCAAAGGTGTAGTAGCTGACCCAACTACTTATGACTGGGAAGATGACAAACACCTAGATATTCCCTACGCCACCACAGTTATCTATGAAATGCACGTTGGTGGATTCACTCGTAATCCTAATTCTGGTATTGCCCCTGAAAAACGGGGTACTTTTGCTGGCTTAATAGAAAAAATTCCTTATCTCAAGGAATTGGGAATTACTGCGGTGGAATTATTACCTGTTCAACAATTTGATGAACAAGATGTGCTAGAACCTCTGATTAATTATTGGGGTTATAGTCCGATCGCTTTTTTTGCTCCCCATCACAATTATAGTTCTCGCCAAGATATTTTTGGAGCAATGGATGAGTTCCGAGATATGGTTAAGGCTTTGCATAAAGCAGGAATAGAAGTAATTTTGGATGTAGTGTTTAATCATACGGCAGAGGGTAATGAAAACGGACCGACTGTTTCTTTCCGGGGGTTAGAAAATTCGGCTTACTACATTTTGGAAGCAGATGATTCTAGTGGCTATAGTAACTACAGTGGTTGTGGTAATACTTTCAATACAAATAATCCTTTTGTACATCGCTTAATTGTTGACTGTCTTGTTTACTGGGTTAGGGAAATGCACGTTGATGGGTTCCGGTTTGACTTAGCATCTGTTATGTCTCGGAGTGTAACAGGCGATCCGTTGGAAGATCCTCCTGTTTTGTGGGCAATTGAGTCTGACCCGGTTTTGGCAGGAACAAAGATTATTGCTGAAGCTTGGGATGCAGCAGGACTTTATCAGGTGGGTTCGTTTATTGGCGATCGCTTTGCTGAATGGAACGGACATTATCGTGATGATGTGCGTCAATTTGTCAAGAGTGACTCCAAGATAGTTGATAAGTTGGCAGCAAGAATTATGGGTAGTCCTGATATTTATCCTCAGCCAGATCGGGAGCCTAATCATAGTATTAATTTTATTACTTGCCATGATGGTTTTACTATGAATGATTTAGTTTCTTATAATGAGAAACATAATGAAGCTAATTGTGAAGATAACCGTGATGGTGCTAATCATAATTTTAGCTGGAATTGTGGAGTTGAAGGAGTTACGGATAAGCGGGAAATTGAGGTATTAAGACTGCGACAAATTAAGAATTTTTTCACTATATTATTCTTTTCCCAGGGTACGCCAATGATTTTGATGGGAGATGAAGTTAGGCGAACTCAACTGGGTAATAATAATGGTTATTGTCAGAATAATGAACTTAGTTGGTTTGATTGGAGTCAAATTGAGAAACAAACCGATCTATTACGATTTGTCAAAGGGATGATTAATTTCACCCAAGATTTAGAAATTATGCGGTTAGATAAGGTTTTAGCTACTGTGGGAGCGGGTGCGCCAGAGTTATATCTTGAAGAGATTAAATCAGAGTTATCTTTAGGGATAAAAGAAGAAGAAATTGACCCGAATGAAGTACCTAATATTAGTTGGCATGGAGTACATTTTGCTAAACCTGATTGGTGGAAAGATTCTCGTAGTTTAGCTTTTAGTTTAAGGCATCCAGGGCTATCTTCTGCCATCTCCGATGAGGAGAAAAAAGGTGAATATTTTCATATTATGTTGAATGCTTATTGGAAACCTCTAATGTTTGAGTTACCACTTTTAGAAAAAGGAGAAAGTTGGTATTTAATTGTTAATACTGCTTTTTCTTCTACTAGGGATTTTAATGATTTAGATACAGCTACAAAAGTTATTGGTGTTAGGTATCGGGTTGAAGCCCGGAGTGCTGTTGTTTTAATGGCAAAGTTAGGGTGATGGGGTGATAGGGTGATAGCGATGCTCCTCAAAGGTGGTTGGTTTGGGAAAAGCGATCGCTCATTCGTATTTCCTGCTGTCATGGCGAGGGGCAGGACTGTTTCAAAGTCTCGTCAGTTCGGTAGGGTGCGTTAGACGGCTAAAATTTAGACTATGAAAGGGATTTAACAATCAGTCGTAACGCACCATTGAATATCGGCACTTTGGCAAAAAATATGTTAAAAATCGGATCAAACCCTTATCTAGTCTAGATTTTACATTTAATCAACCTTTTTCCTGATCTATCTAGGTTTGAGCCATTTTTAGCCTATTGATGTATTTCCCTTACCCCTACTAGCTTTGAAGGAATTTTCGCTGTGAAAAATATCAAAGTACCGATATGTGTCATTTCAGTTATCAGTTATCAGTTATCAGTTAGCCTCCTATCGGAGGAACTGCGTTAACAGTACCTCCTGCTGAACCAGGAGGCTTGAAATACGGAATATTCTTTTTTTATCCCCTTAAAAGAGGAGGCTTGAGACCCAAATTTTTCGGTCAGTCTACTACAAACTTCAGCAGGCTACAACTCAACGGTGCGTTACGGCGTAACGTAATATTTGACAGTTCAACCGTAATTTGTAGTAAGCGCCTAACGCACCCTACTGGACTCTACTGGACTGAACCGACTTTTAATGTTACTAAATAATTCAGCTTTTGAAACTTTAGAATGGAAATGCTGGAGAACACAACCGAATATAAATATCTCGTTTTTCGTCATTAAAAGCTCTTCTCCCGTGCATAATTCTTGTATTATCAATCATTAGAATATCCCCCTTTTGCCAGCTTATTTCTATGGTTATTTTTTCAGCAATTTCATTGAGTTCCGACATTATCTCATCAGTTATTTCTGAATCATCATCAAAGCGTATATTTTTGCCTTTAGGATTTAAGTGTTTCCCTGCTAATAAACTATTAATAAAAACAGGGTTTTCTGCCATTGTACTGTTATGTATAGCTGAAGAAATAAACACAAGATTAATTGAGCCATCTTCGTTAATTTGAACTTCTTTTCCTTGATTATTACATATTTCTTTAACTACATTTAAATCATTTGTTTTAAATACTCTCTGCCAATCTTCATTTTTTTGATGAGCGCAAAATTTTAATTTTTTCCTACTTAATAAATCTTTCATTGAACTACTTAGTTCATGGAAAAATTGTTCGCCATCACATACTGTAGTTTCTCCATCTTTTAAAGGTGGATTAGCACAAAAAAACCAAAGCATCTGTGGAGGATTATTTGTATAATACATTTCTCCATGGAGTTTAATCTCATCATTAAAGTCCGTAACAGTTAGTATTGTTGAATCATTATTAATTTTTCTGCGATTGAATACACCTCCAGTATAATCCATAAAATCGGTACTCAATGAGTTACTAAACTCTGCAAAAGTATCAACATTACTTTCAAAACCTCTAAAGAGCAAAAATCCATAATTTTTAAACAGTTTAATAATTTCTTCTTTGTCAATTTCTAAAAGACTTATATTCTTTGTATTAATCGTTAATTTGAACTTCTTTTCCTTGATTATTACATATTTCTTTAACTACATTTAAATCATTTGTTTTAAATACTCTCTGCCAATCTTCATTTTTTTGATGAGCGCAAAATTTTAATTTTTTCCTACTTAATAAATCTTTCATTGAACTACTTAGTTCATGGAAAAATTGTTCGCCATCACATACTGTAGTTTCTCCATCTTTTAAAGGTGGATTAGCACAAAAAAACCAAAGCATCTGTGGAGGATTATTTGTATAATACATTTCTCCATGGAGTTTAATCTCATCATTAAAGTCCGTAACAGTTAGTATTGTTGAATCATTATTAATTTTTCTGCGATTGAATACACCTCCAGTATAATCCATAAAATCGGTACTCAATGAGTTACTAAACTCTGCAAAAGTATCAACATTACTTTCAAAACCTCTAAAGAGCAAAAATCCATAATTTTTAAACAGTTTAATAATTTCTTCTTTGTCAATTTCTAAAAGACTTATATTCTTTGTATTAATAATTTTCCTGCCTACTTTTTCTGGGAAAGATTGTATCTCTATCTTTTTATTTGTCAACATATTTATCTTCTAATTATTTCTGAGA
>NZ_LGSU01000961.1 GCF_002260545.1 Hydrocoleum sp. CS-953
CAATTAATTTGATAAATTAGAAGAAGCGATCGCCTCTAAAAAATATTGCAATTTATATTATCTTAAGTAGAATAATTATAATTATGCTCCTAGTTTTCCTTGAGCAATTAAGATAAATATTTTATGGCAAAAAAATAAAAAAATTTGATATTATAACTGATAACAAATAACAAATAACTAAAATGACTCAATCTACTCTACCTGAATCAGAATCAACCTTGATGAAAGTAATCAGACTTCTGAGATGGGATAAACCTGCTGGACGTTTTATTTTAATGATTCCTGCTTTGTGGGCCGTATTTTTAGCTACCCACGCCATGCCACCCATACCATTAGTAGGAGTAATAGTAATAGCAACATTCGCTACCAGTGCCGCAGGTTGTGTAATTAACGATTTGTGGGACCGGGATATCGATCCAGAAGTAGAGAGAACTCGCGATCGCCCTCTAGCTTCTCGCGCTCTTAGCATTCAAACAGGTATTATTATTGCCATTATTGCTTTTGCTTGTGCCGGAGTTATCGCATTATATCTCAACCCCCTGAGTTTTTGGCTATCTGTAGCAGCAGTTCCGGTAATTATTTGTTATCCCTTAGCAAAGCGATTTTTTCCAGTACCTCAGTTAGTGTTATCTATTGCTTGGGGTTTTGCTGTGTTAATTAGTTGGAGTGCTGCTGTAGCTAAGTTGGATAGTGCAACTTGGATATTGTGGGGTGCAACAATTGTTTGGACTATGGGTTTTGATACAGTTTATGCCATGAGCGATCGCGAGGACGATCGACGTTTAGGTGTTAATTCTAGCGCTCTATTTTTTGGTGAATATGCTACTAATGCTGTAGGTACATTCTTCTTTTTAACTTCTGTTTTATTAGGGTTATTAGGAAGAGAAATGGAGCTACATATTGGCTTTTGGATAACCCTGGGAATTGCTACAATTTTTTGGTTTATTCAATATGGAAAATTACGGCAAGAAGATATTTTGAAACCTTATGCTCAGATATTCAGACAAAATGTTTGGATTGGTTTTATCTTATTAGGTGGAATGATTACAGGTTTCATATTTTAAATACAAAGAGGCATTAGGGAGTAGTGGATTGTTTCATCTTAAATGGTGCATTACTTTTTGGTTGTGTCAAGACAAGGAAGACAAGGAAGAAAATCTATTGCACAGTTTTAGATGAAACAGTCCAGTAGTAGACTGACACAGCCAATTTTGTGCAAAATTGTAGGGTGTGTTAGACGGCTTAAATTAAGACTATGAAAGGGATTTAGCAATCCGTCGTAACGCACCATTTTAGATGTGTCAATCTACTATCCCACATTCCGCACGTCAAGTTTTAACATGAAAAGTAGTATAAAATATGGTATCTTGGTAAGTATTTATACTATATATATCCTACATTTCACCTTTCTCAGGAGCCAGATTATCGGGAAAATATGAAGCATAAATACTCAATCACTTACTCCTATCGATCACTATAATTGCCTCCTGTCTCATGTCTCATGTCTCCTGTCTCCTGTCTCCTATCTTTATACTACATTTTGTCGTGCGGAATGTAGGTACTATAGCAATCCTAAAATGGGTCGCGGGTAATCAAAAAGTAGATAAAAAACTTGAAACTCCGCCCTGTTTCCTCTCTTGGTGCGCATTCCCTTGCGCCTGTCGGCGACGCGGGGTCGCACCGCTGTTCCCTAAAAAGCAGTAAGATTTTTGCCACGAATAAAATAGGATTGCTATACTCATAACTGATAAATGAAATGACTCAATGTTTAAATCCTAACTGTTTAAAACTTAATCCACCAGACACAATATTCTGTCAAACCTGTGGTGAAAAATTAGTTTTAGCGGAACGTTATTGCCCTCTAAAAATTATCGGGCAAGGTGGTTTCGGCAGAACTTTTCAAGCAGTGGATAAATACAAACCTTCCCAGCCTTTTTGCGTAATTAAACAATTTTTTCCTCAAGCACAAGGAACTAAAACTTTATTAAAAGCTGCTGAATTATTTGCTCAAGAAGCTGAACGTTTGGAAGGTTTAGGTAAACATCCACAAATTCCTGAACTTTTAGCATATTTTACTCAAGATAATCGACAGTATTTAGTACAAGAATTTATCGACGGGCAAAATTTACAGCAAGAGTTGAATGAGTCGGGAGCTTTTGATGAAAGTCAGATTTTAGAGTTATTAAAAAGTTTATTGCCTGTGTTGGAATTTATTCATTCTAATCAGGTAATTCATCGAGATATTAAACCAGAGAATATTATTAGGAGAAAGAATAATAATCAATATCCAGTGCAAGCTAGAAGCTCCCTAGATAATATTATATTGGTAGATTTTGGGGCAGCGAAATATGCCACAATGACTGCTTTAGGAAGAACAGGAACTGTTATAGGTTCTGCCGGATATGTTCCACCAGAACAAGCACTAGGAAAAGTAACTTTTTCTAGCGATATTTATAGTTTGGGTGTGACTTGTATTCATTTGTTAACTGGAGTCGAACCTTTTGAGTTATTTGATGTGAGTGAAAATGATTGGGTGTGGCGAGATTATTTAAAGTCGAGTGTAAGTGGTGAAGTTGGAGAAATATTGGATAAAATGATTGTTGGAGCAACTAAGAAAAGGTTTAAAAATGTCGGGGAAATTTTATCTATTATTCAGCCTAATTCTTCACCCAAAACATCTCAATCATCAACAGCAGAATCAGAAAAAGGAGAGCTATTTACTTTTGAAGTTATAACTGTCGATAACTCAGGCAATATTATCAATCGTACCGAGGAATGTGCTGGGCAAAAAATAGAAGATTTAGGTAATGGAATTAAATTAGAAATGGTTTATATTCCTGGGGGAAGTTTTCTCATGGGTTCACCACCAAATGAAGAAAGAAGAAATGGAAATGAAAGTCCGCAGCATCAAGTTACTCTCGAACATTTTTATATGAGTAAATACCCTATTACTCAAGAACAATATCAAGTTATTATGGATGAAAATCCTTCTAAGCTTAAAGGAAGAAACCGCCCAGTAGAAAATCTGAATTGGTATGACGCTATAGAGTTTTGCAAAAAGCTATCTAGGAAAACTGGAAAAATTTACAGGTTGCCCAGTGAGAGTCAGTGGGAATATGCGCGCCCGTGCAGGAACAACAACACCGTTTTATTTTGGAGAAACTATAACGTCTGAGTTTGTTAACTACGACGGCAACTATCCTTATGGTAATGCTGCTAAGGGAAAATATCGAAAAGAAGCAACCGATGTAGGAAGTTTTCCTCCCAATGCTTTTGGTTTATATGATATGCACGGCAATGTGTCGGAATGGTGTCAGGATGTTTGGCACGATAATTATAATGGAGCGCCTACTGACGGAACTGCTTGGGAAACTGGAGGTGATAGTAATAGGAGACTGTTCCGTGGCGGTAGCTGGAGCAACAGTTCCGGAAATTGCCGGAGTGCCAGGCGCTACTATTTTTATGTCCACATCTTCTACAACGGTGGTGGTTTTCGCATTGTCTCGCCTGTCTCTCGTCGCGGGTTTTAGTAGAAATTTTCATGCTTACCCTAAGATTAAATAAACCCGCCCTAATGCACATCCATTAGATGTGTCAGTCCAGTAGGAGGAAATACTCTAATTTATAACTGCTCTATTCTTATGACTTATTTGTGAAAAAATAATTCAGAAAAAGCCGATCGCTTACTGCTAATACCTGTTTGTGCAGCATTCCGGAGGAAATACTTAACTTTTAAAGAAGATATAAGTTTCATTACAAAATATTAAAATTTCCCACGAACTCTTAAAAACTTGTTATCTTAAGAAAACATTTAAAAAACTGTTAAAAACAAACTATGAAAGTATCAAATTCTCCAGTACATCTAGGTCAGTCAATATCTTTAGGAATTGTTTTTTTACTAACGAGTCTTGGGATTATGCTTTTGACAACCATAATGATAGCAAATGGCAGTTAAACAAAATAATAGACCTCTTGGGCGAGAGGTCTAATTCGTCTAATTTTCAGATAGTTTTAGTTTTGATTAATAGGGTCTGAGAGTGGTAAGTATTCAGCTATCAGCTCTCAGCTTTTTAATGAATGAAGCAAGCATTCGTTTAACTTCTACTACATTTTCAAACAGGGATTCGTATTGTGAAACTTTGATGAAATTGAGGTCGCGAGCAAGTAAAAGATGATACTCAAGCTCACTGGCTGAACCCATAGCAATTTGAAGAAAACGACATAGTTCTGCATCTCCACTTCTACCACACCCTTCTGCAATATTTGCGGGAATTGAAGCACAAGAACGGCGAATTTGACTTGTCAACCCATACAATTCTGTGGTAGGAAATGTAGATGTGGCTTGATAGACTGCTAAGGTTAAGTGATGAGCCTTGACCCATACTTTTAATTCTTTGAAATCTCTCAATTGCTTTTTCCTTCTTTAAATACAATGAAACTGATAGCTGATAGCTGATAGCTGAACGCTGAACGCTGAATGCTTACGAGTGACATTCCCACCCTATAAACGTAGCAAAAGATTTTTACCATGAGTATCAGTACCACAAGTATTCAGTAAACCATAGGTAGCACTAAGTTTCTTCACTTGCTCTGTTTGTTTTGGGCTAGGTTTCCAAGGTTTAGTATGAGTGTAACCATAGTAAGTTTCCACACCATCAATACCTAACTTCGCTGCTGCTTTAATTAAGTCAGTAGCAGAACGCTTATAACGACAAGGATGAGCAAGTACCGCCAAACCACCCGCTTGTTGAATAGCAGTAATGACATTAGCAGCTTGATATTCTCGACCTTTAGTCCCCTTTCCTGTCAAATAAGGGTGTAAACTTGGGCGTTCTGGATCAAAACCATATCCGAGAATATGTACCTCAATATTCAGTAAGTTGGCATTAATTTCTACCCCACTCCACAGAATAGGGGCTAAATGCTCTTGATCTGGATTAATAGATTTCCAGTTTTCTAACCAACTTTTAGCTATTTGATAACCACCAACACTATGATGGTCCGTAATGGCCAAACCTCTGAGGCCGATCGCAATTGCTTGCTCTATTAAACTCTCAGGTGTTAGCTGTCCATCGGAGTAAATTGTATGCATATGAAAGTTATAAGAGTTTGGACAGCTATACGCATCAATAGTTTCAAAGATTTGCTTAATTTTAGGGTAATTATTAACCACTCTCTTCTGAGTGAAATCAGGAGCCAAAGTTATATTCACAGACATATATCTTCATAAATTGTTACTTTCTCCAATATATCTAAATTTGGCTGACAAGTTACAAGTTTGTCCCATTTAACTAATATGAAAGTCCTCAGTGCAGTTGTTGAGATAATATGCACATAATTAGGGAACAGCTCTAGAAAGTAATAGGAATAATAGTTTCAGAGTTTTTATCATTTTTGGGACTTTTGATGGCTCACGTTCCGTGGGTCACTTTATCATCTAATTAAGTAGACAAAAATCGTTAATTTCCCTCGTACTTATACTCTGTAAATTATCTTTATTGACCTTCCTTGTAGTCAAGTTAAAAGGTTTAATTGAGTATTTATACTTAATTAGTTTCTCTGATTGGCAATTTCCTAGGAAATTATATGTGAATGCTATTCCCTCTTGTAAAGCATTAAATTTATCGATCCTCTACCTGACTGATTATCTTTAATCTACTACATTTTGAAGTCGAGAATATAGATTATAAATCATTGAAGAGTTCTATCT
>NZ_LGSU01000962.1 GCF_002260545.1 Hydrocoleum sp. CS-953
ATTTGTACCTATTACAATAACTTTAGGATATTTGTGTATCTATCAGTTATCTTTGAACTATTTACTACAAAACCTCACCAAAGATAGAGAAAATTTCTTAGAAAGTGCTAAATCTACATACAACGCTCTATCGGTGGTGTTTTCAGATGGTAGAATATTTTCTAATTATGACTTTTTTCATATTTTAAACAGAATTACGTCTGATACTTTAATTGAGACATTAAAATACATAAGACAAAACTACAGAAACATTGACAAAGCTAAAGACACTAATAAAAAAGAACCAATTTACCTATTTAGAATCTTAATTAATAGGGGTATCCGTGTAATGGCGACACCAAAAAATGGTGATAAAGAGAGTTGGGAAAATTGGAAGCCTTGGATTGATATTATTTCAAGTGACAAAACTTTTATAACGCTAACATCCGTAATACCTAATACTACTTTAGTCAATTGTGCTAAAGAAATGTTAAAAAGCTATATAAAAGAAAAGTTAAAGGAATTAGAAGAAAGTTCTGAAATAAAATTCGTAAACTTAGAGCATAAAGAAGAAATATCAGAGGAAGATATTAATGAAGTCATTGAAAACTGCAAATATGAATCACACATTATTTCACCTTGGGGAGAAGAAATAAAATAACAATAATACTTTTGACACATTACGGAATAAGTGACTAGGGAGAGAGATTTATTTATGAGTTTAGAGTATTTAATTAGTGGTATTTTCTGCCTCAAATTCATCTATTTTGAGAGGAAAATTAATAACTAATAACTGAGCTAGGTGTCAGGTATCTAAATTCTCAAACCCAGTAAAATCCTAAAATTTGCTTTTGCTAACTTTTTGATATTGACATCTGAAACAACTATATTTTAAAGCTTACAAGTCTCTGCACGAGAGAATATATTTCCACACGCACCCCAAGGCCCCCATGTAGTTCCGCACATGCGTGTACGTGGGAGATGCCCCTGATAAGGGTTATTGATGTCAAACGTTAGCTCATTATAAATTAGTAACCATTCTCCTTCTTTGCGCCATCCTACTTTGTCTCCAAACTTTTCCCAAATCTCTTGATCGTACTCTTTTGTACCACCGAAACTCTGATAAATTTGCTTCTGAACAGAAAAGCCAAATTTACCATCACTATATTTTACCCAAAGCTTGTCAATCGTTGCTAAATCCTGGCAGGGAAAATTTTCTACATCCTCAGTTCTTAACCATCCTTCCGACCGCCTATCCGCCACTTTATACATTACTTTATCTGTTTCTCGGTCTGCTTCTCTCCAGTTTCCTGCTGCCAATAAGTCACGCAACTTTGTATAGTCAACATCCTTAGCCGAAACTAGAGGTATATTATTTTCTGCTTGCTTTTGTTCTTCAGCCTTTAGCTCTTGTTCACGCCGTTCAGCCTCTTCACGTTCCTCCTCCAGTTGCTGTTGCAGTTCAGCTTCCTCAAGTTGCTTTTGTTGTTCTGATCCTGATATTTGCTCGGAACAATTTGTCAGAGTTAACGCTAGGAAGGTTAGAGCAAGGATGCGAACTAGGAATTTCATCTGTTTCGGGTTTTTCAGAAGTTTAGGAGTTTGATTTTTCTTCATTTTACCTACAAATTTATCAGAGACTATTCTTTCCGTAACATTTAAGATAAGCGGTGCGTTACATTTCATTAACGCACCCTACCAGAACTTAATCCGTATATCCGTGCCATAATCCGTGTGAGCCACACTCTCTAACTACGCTGGATAAATCCGCAAACGTCGATTCGGCTCATCCCCAAAACTAGCAGACTTCAAACGATAATGCTCAACCAACTCATGCTGCATCTTACGCACCTTCGGAGATCGTGGCAAAAGTTCAACAGGTTGCCCCTTCGGAATCACAATTTGCTCCACCGCCAACCGTGTTTCCTCCAACGCCTCCATCTCATCCTCAGAAACTGAAGCAGCAAACAAATTCAAATCAGCAAACTCAGGAGTAGCAGGATCATCCATATCCAATAACCGTCGCAACGCCTTAGCAATTTGAGGCAAACCACTATTCTTAATCACATGAATAGGTACATGACGAGTCTTAGCTGCATGACGTAACTTAGACTGTTTCCGCGTGTGCGATCGCAAAGCCAAAACTACATCTGCACTATCAATATCCTTCGTCAAAACTACAGGCAAACCCAAAGTAGTAATCACCTGTTCCATTTGATGGCGTGGAATAGCATAAGGATAAATATGCAAAGGCAAATCCTCACCATTCGGACCTGTATTTTTAGCCTCCCAACGTCCTCCCATACCATGAGAAAACATTTCTTGCCCAGATAAAGACTCATCCAACAACTGTTCAAAAGACTTTGCTTCAGAAAACTCAGTTGGTTGACTAATTTTACCTGTATTCGACAACGGCATCATATAACCAGAATCACGAAAACTACCACCCGATTTCAACATCTCCCCCGACTGTCGGACTAATCCCCCTGCATTATGATTAACACCCGCACCCAATCCAGTGGGAGTATTAAACTCTCGTTTAATCTGCACCTCACCAGTATCATCCATCGTCCTCACCTGTGGATTAGGTTTTTGCCCCCGCAGCAAAGCATCAACAGTATTAGCCACCTGCTCGTGAACCACCCAACGATGCCTTTCCAACATCTCCACAGCAATTTCAAAAGTTGGGGGAGCCTTACGTTCCAAAACAGTCTTTTGAGAACCCCGCCGTCGAGCTTCATCATCACCCAAAGTTACAGCCTGAATACCCCCGATCAAATCAGATAAAGTTGGATTTTTTACCAAATTTTCAATCTCATTTCCATGAGCAGTACCCACCAACTGCACCCCACGTTCTGCAATCGTTCTCGCTGCCAAAGCTTCCAGTTCCGTGCCAATCTCATCAATCACAATCACCTCCGGCGTATGATTTTCCACCGCCTCAATCATTACACGATGCTGTTCTTCAGGAGTAGCAACCTGCATCCGACGGGCACGACCAATAGCAGGGTGAGGAATATCTCCATCTCCAGCAATTTCATTAGAAGTATCGATAATTACGACCCGTTTTCCTAAATCATCAGCAAGCACCCGTGCAATTTCTCGTAGTGCCGTTGTTTTTCCCACACCGGGGCGACCAAGCATCAAAATTGACCTTCCCGTTTCCACCAATTCACGAATCATAGCAATTGTGCCAAATACTGCCCGCCCCACCCGACAAGTCAAACCAATAACTTCTCCAGTGCGGTTGCGCATCGCACTAATTCGGTGTAGCGTCTGCTCAATACCTGCTCGATTATCACTACTAAAACTACCAATTCGTTCTATAGAATAACTGAGGTCTTTTCTGGAAATAGGAATTTCACCCAAATATTCTGCGTGGGATGGAAAACGAGCTTCTGGGAGACGACCCAGATCCATCACAATTTCAATCAGATGATTTCGCTCTTGATGCTGCTGTAGGGGCCGTCTAATTTGATCCGGCACAATTTCTAATAATCTATAAAGGTCGTCTGTAATGTGCATTCTTTGTTTAAAGTTACTTTATCTACTGGGTGATAAAAGAGATGAATGAGAGGCAAAAACTGAAACCTTAAAGGAAGCGGTCAGCACTCAGCAATTAGCAATCAGCAGTAGCGCGTCTAGCTTGAAAACCTAACCCCCCAACCCCCTTCCCTGCAAGGGAAGGGGAGAAATGCCCCCCTCTCCTTGCAGGAGAGGGGCTGGGGGAGAGGTCTTCGGAGATACTGAAATTTACCCACATTTTAAAGCTAGATATCCTATTAGAATCATTTTTTTTAGATTTTGAAGGGTATTTCAACCCAAGTTCAAAAAGCCGATCGCTGTTTGCGGAGCATTCCGGTACAGAAATGCTAAAAGCTGATAGCTAGTTAATTCATGCTCTTGCCTATCTCCAATCTTTTAATTTGGGAAACTAGAGAACTAGCTAAACTGACAGCTTCCGAAAGAATTTCCGGTACAGTTTCTAGCTTTGTTAGTTGAGAGTTGTTACTCTGGTGTTGATTAACGTCTTTTGTATTGACGCCAGTTTGATTGCAGGCAAATTCAATTGCCTGTAGTTGTGATTTGTGCATTGTTTCTAACTTTTCCAAAATTGGTGACAACAGAACACGGGCGTAGCTACCATAAGCTACACCAGCAACAAATTTATTTTCTGAAATGGGAGTAGTTAAATTATTGATGGGTTCTTTGNTCTAGCTTTGTTAGTTGAGAGTTGTTACTCTGGTGTTGATTAACGTCTTTTGTATTGACGCCAGTTTGATTGCAGGCAAATTCAATTGCCTGTAGTTGTGATTTGTGCATTGTTTCTAACTTTTCCAAAATTGGTGACAACAGAACACGGGCGTAGCTACCATAAGCTACACCAGCAACAAATTTATTTTCTGAAATGGGAGTAGTTAAATTATTGATGGGTTCTTTGTCTTCTTCCTGGCTCTTATTTGCCAGCAAACCCGCAGCCATCAGCTTGGCTATGGTAGAATTGTTTGTACCACCTGCTAGTTGTACATACCCTGGTAATCCTGCATCTAGCACCTTTTGACTCAATTTAATTGTAGCTGCGGTAGTACCTTCCCCAATATCTCCACTCATTGGCCTACCATCAGTTTGCCAAATTAGGGCACAGGTAAGAGGAGAGATAATTTTATACAGACTCTGTAAATATTCTATTAGTCCTTCCCCATCCGGGCAACTAATTGCTATTAGTTTTAATTGATTTACCCAAGGTTTTATACTTTGCCAGAGTCGCTGAAAATCACTTTCTCTTCCCACTTGGGTATGAATTTCTATAGCATCTACACCAGTCGGCAATACCAATGATGGAATCGAACTAGGAGTAGATACATAAGAGCGAGCTTGTATTAGTTGGCTAGGACATACAGACAAACACCTGCCACAACCATAGCAAAGTTCATCTATCACTCCTGAATAGTCAGGTATTACACCATCTCTATTGTCAGAAAAAACTATAGCTTCTGCCGGACATACTTTCTCACAAGGTCGCCAACAGTCTGTGGGGCAAATGGTGGGGTCAAACTCAGCTTTCCGAAAATGAGGATCTTCTCCATCATTGATACTGACCATTATCAATGGCCTTCCTTGGTAGCCAAATCTCAGATTATTGGCCAAGGTCTTAAGCCTAGATGCAACTTCCACAGCCTCTTTCGCCGCAGCGATCGCCGCTGGGTCTGCAGCCACATCAATACAATCTGCACCTGCCAAAGTATAAGCTAATGTTAAATTTCTCACCGTTGGCAGGTGTTGAAAGCTGGCCCCACAGATTAATTTAAACCAGTGGCCCTCTTTAAGGGAATTTAAAGGATAGTAGCGTTCTCTCACGCTTATATGTTAGCTTTTAGCTCAAAAAAATCCGAGGTACAAAGGTGAAGTACCCCAACAAAGATTTATTATAGTTGAGGTTTTGTCTTTCACCCACTAATGCCTCACTAGACAAATTATGGATTAGACTTACAGCGGTTTTCATTTCAGTAGACCGACCACAGTAGGGGCGAATGGCCATTTCGCTGCGCGACATGTTTGCGGAGCATTCCGTCAGGAAAACGCCCCTACAGGATTTTGGTGATGACGATCTGGTTTATCCATCTGAAAAGGGCTGTAATCTGGTATCTATTAGTTCTTACCTATAAAATCCATTTAGAATCAATGGCGATTAAATCTTTGAGGAAGGGAGCAGGAAGTGGGATAGAAGTAATAC
>NZ_LGSU01000963.1 GCF_002260545.1 Hydrocoleum sp. CS-953
GCTTTGAGAGTGAGAACTGAATCTGCCTATCCCCTAGATTGGGCAATGACTCAATACAACCTAGGATTAGCCTACTATAACAGAATCAAAGGTGACACTGCCGACAATATAGAATCTGCCATTACCTGCTACCAAGCTGCTTTGAGAGTATTCACCGAATCTGCCTATCCCCAAAATTTTGCTCAGACTCAAAACAACCTAGGATTAGCCTACTATAACGGAATCAAAGGAAAAAAAGCCGACAACATAGAATCTGCCATTGCCTGCTTCCAAGTTGCTTTGAGAGTGAGAATTGAATCTGCCTATCCCCTAGATTGGGCAATGACTCAAAATAATCTCGGCACTGCCTACTATAACAGAATCAAGGGCAACATTGCTGACAACATAGAATCTGTCATTGCCTGCTTTCAAGCTGCATTGAAAGTATATACTCTCTCTGCCTATCCCCTAGATTTTGCCCAGACTCAATACAACCTAGGATTAGCCTACTATAACAGAATCAAGGGCAACATTGCTGATAATATAGAATCTGCTATTGCCTACTACCAAGCTGCTTTGAGAGTATATACCCTCTCTGCCTATCCCCTAGATTGGGCCCAGACTCAAAACAACCTAGGAGCAGCCTACTCTAACAGAATCAAGGGCAACATTGCTGATAATATAGAATCTGTCATTACCTGCTACCAAGCTGCTTTGAGAGTATTCACCGAATCTGACTACCCCCTAGATTGGGCAAAGACTCAATACAACCTTGCTAATGCCTACCGTCAGAGAATCAAAGGCAACACTACCGAAAACATAGAATCGGCTATTGTCTGCTGCCAAGCTGCTTTGAGAATATTCACCGAATCTGCCTATCCCCTAGATTGGGCAAAGACTCAGCACAACTTAGCTATTGCCTACTCTAACAGAATCGAAGGTAACACAGCGGACAATATTGAATCTGCCATTGCCTGTTTCCAAGCTGCTTTGAGGATCAGAACAGAATCTGCCTATCCCCAAAATTGGGCTCAGACTCAAAACAACTTAGGATCGTCCTACTATCTGAGAATCAAAGGTAACAAAGCCGACAACATAGAATCGGCCATTGCCTGCTGTGAAGCTGCTTTGAGAGTATTCACCGAATCTGTCTATCCCCTAGATTGGGCAATGACTCAAAATAATCTCGGCACTGCCTACTATCTGAGAATCAAAGGTAACAAAGCCGACAACATAGAATCTGCTATTGCCTACTTCCAAGCTGCTTTGAGAGTGAGAACAGAATCTGCCTATCCCCAAAATTGGGCCTTGACTCAAAACAACCTTGGTAATGCCTACAGTACAAGAATCAAAGGTAACAGTATTGAGAACATAGAATCTGCCATTGCCTGCTACCAAGATGCTTTGAGAGTTAATAAACCAGAAACCCTACCAGCCGAATGTTTCAAACCCGCCTTAAACCTAACTACCTTGGCCTCAAAACAAAAAAACTGGCAACTCGCCATCGATAACTATGAAATAGCTATTGCCGCCATCGAGCAAAGTCGAGATTGGATACCCGACGAAATTGCCAGGCAAAAAATCTTGCGTGACAATAGATATGTCTATGAATTGATGATTCAAGCTTGCGTTAACCTTCAACAATATGACAAAGCCTTGGAAACACTAGAAAGATTCCGGTGTCGTCGCTTGCTTGACTTAATTCTCACGAAAGATTTATACAAAAATGCCGAGGTACCAGAAGCGATCCGCGACTTGGAAAAACAAATGGAAGCAAAACAGTGGGAAATTGACAGTTTACGTCGGCAGTTAGAAACCTCAGAAGAAAAGCAATTAGTAGGTGCTAGTCGTAACCTTACCCGCGACGAGTGGGATGATATTACGGAGGATATCGGAAAGTTAATAGCTGAAAAACGGGAAATTTGGCAACAGATGCGTCAACTAGACCCGGTTTTAGCTGAAGGTCAACAAGCACCGGGAGTTAGTGTGGAGGGGATGAAGGAGTTGTTGGAATTTAGGAATGATCCCCCCCAACCCCCCTTAGAAAGGGGGGAGATGGAAAAAAACGATGTTGCTTTGCTGAGTTTCTACACTACCATAAATGACACTTATATTTTTATCCTCACTCAAGCAGGGGTAAAATTGCACCGTTGTCAAAAGCAAAGTTACGAAAGATTCCAATTGTGGTTACGGGATAATTGGTTAACACCTTACTCCGAAATAGATAATTTAGCAGAACGTCAAGCAGCGGCAAATTTAGCCAAATGTGATGTTGATGCCATTGAGTCAATTAACCCCAAACCATCGAATGTCGTAGTTAAACTCACCGATGGCACCACAACAGAAATTAGTCTTTCCGACTTTAAGGCATCCCGCAAACAACAGAAACACAAATTATACAAACAATGGCAAGACAAAATGGAGGGAATGTTAAAAGAAATAGCAGACAGACTGCAAATAAACCAACTCGTAGAAAAACTCACAGACATCAAAGAAATTATTCTGGTGCCGTTTATGTTTCTGCATCAAATTCCGTTACCAGCATTACCCCTAGACAACGGACAATATTTAGGGGATAAATTTCGGGTGAGAATAGCACCCAGCACCCAGGTATTAACATTTTGTCGGCAACAAGCGCCATATTCAGAGAAAAACCTACCACGTTACGGTATCGTCGAAAATACCAGAGATGACTTACCATATACTCCCAAAGAATGCGAATTAGTAGCACAAATTTATGGAGTCGCCCCCGAACACCATCTCAAAGGTAGCAAGGAGGCAACCAAAGCTAAGTATAAACAGTTGTTGACGAGAGAGAAAGTATTAGGTTTACTCTCCAGTCACCACGCCAAGTCTAATTTNCCTACCACGTTACGGTATCGTCGAAAATACCAGAGATGACTTACCATATACTCCCAAAGAATGCGAATTAGTAGCACAAATTTATGGAGTCGCCCCCGAACACCATCTCAAAGGTAGCAAGGAGGCAACCAAAGCTAAGTATAAACAGTTGTTGACGAGAGAGAAAGTATTAGGTTTACTCTCCAGTCACCACGCCAAGTCTAATTTAACGGAACCATTAGAATCAAAGTTATTGCTAGGAGACACAGACTTAACATTAGGGGAGTTGCTCAATGCGAGCATTCGTTTCCCGCAGTTAGGAGATTTATTTCTCTCCTGTTGTGAAACAGCATTAGGAAATTCAGAATTAACGGACGATATATTTACCCTCAGCGCTGCCTTTTTATCAGCAGGTGCGTCGAATGTCATCAGTAGTTTGTGGGCAGTCAACGATCTAGCAACAACAATATTATCATATTTTTACCACCGCAACCGCGCCGAAGGTATTCCGAGTGCAGATGCGTTATGGCAAGCACAGATGGAATTGAAAGAGTTAACGGTGGCAAAAGCAGAGGAGAGTTTGGACGATGCAGAGGCAGTATTAGATGAGTTTGAAGAAGGGAGCAGAGAGTATGAGGAAAAGGAGAAAATAGCAGATAACTGTCAGAAAGTTTTTGATTTAGTAGAAAAAGCTGAAGAATTGCTCGGAGGCGAAAAACCGTTTAATCATCCTTATTATTGGGCAGGTTTTGTTTGTCAAGGAGAAGGGTGAATTCAGTTATCAGTTATCAGTTATCAGCTTTGAGTTTTCAGAAGTGCGAGCATCTTGCTCACCAGAAGGATTAAAATATGTCAAATTAAGGGTAAAGTTGTCATTGCGAGGGGGGGAATAGTTTATATTAACTCTGTTGTCATAACAGTTAATACCCCCCGAAGCAATCTCTCAAAGGCGATCGCTTTAATTATCAGGACTTACCCATGAGCTAGGAAAAAAATAGGATTTGAGATTACTTCGCTGTCGCTCGTAATGACAGAAATAAGTAGTAGTAGGCTGTGTTTAGCTGCGCGACATGAAAAGCCTTTGCGCAGCATTCCGCAGGAAAGCGTAACGCACCGAACATTATTAAAAAGACGGTGCGTTACATTCCATTAATGCACCCTACTTCCTTCTCCCTTTACTTAATACAAACTTTCTCTTGACTACCTTCTGAACAATCTTTAAATTGCAATTTTCCAGCCAACATTTCCTGCTGAGTTTCTTCTATTTTTTGCTTAACTTCTTCTGGCAAAACATCATNCATTAATGCACCCTACTTCCTTCTCCCTTTACTTAATACAAACTTTCTCTTGACTACCTTCTGAACAATCTTTAAATTGCAATTTTCCAGCCAACATTTCCTGCTGAGTTTCTTCTATTTTTTGCTTAACTTCTTCTGGCAAAACATCATTCAAACGACCCAATTTAGTAATTTCTGGATTTTCAATTCCTAATATATATTTTTCTCCTTTAACTTGATTATTTTTAACTAAATTAGCAACATAGGCGATCGCTCCTCCCACATCCTGAACTGCACTTGTCAATACTGCTTTTGGCGCAACATCTAACTGATCTGTTGTATTACCCACTGCATAAATTCCTTTTTCTTGTGCCGTTTGTAAAACTGCCGGAGCAGCATTATCTAATAAGTGATAAATAACATCAACTCCTGTAGAAATTAAAGCTAAAGCTGCTTCTTTTCCTTTAGCAATATCATTAAAATCTCCAGTGTAACTAATCACAACTTCAACACTGGTATTTACCGACTTAGCTCCTAACTCAAATGCCTTACCTTGTAAGTTAGTTCCCTTNTTGTGCCGTTTGTAAAACTGCCGGAGCAGCATTATCTAATAAGTGATAAATAACATCAACTCCTGTAGAAATTAAAGCTAAAGCTGCTTCTTTTCCTTTAGCAATATCATTAAAATCTCCAGTGTAACTAATCACAACTTCAACACTGGTATTTACCGACTTAGCTCCTAACTCAAATGCCTTACCTTGTAAGTTAGTTCCCTTAAAAGATAAACCCGTAATATAAGCAACTTTATTAGTTTTAGTCATCAAACCAGCAACCACACCAGCAAGATAACCAACTTGGAAATAATTTGTTGTTACTGAAGCATAATTTTCTCCGGCAATATTACCATTAACTCCCAGAAAAAATGTATCTGGAAATTGATTAGCTACTTGTTGAATAGCAGCATCAAATTGTCCGCCATGACCAACCACTAAATCATAACCTTTCCTCGCAAAATCTGACAGAGTTTCTGTTTGGTCAGGTTGAGCAACATTCTCTACATAAATCATTTCTCCATTGAGTTTTTCGGCTGCTTTTTTTACTCCTTCATAACCAGATTGATTCCAACCTCCATCGGTAATAACTCCAGGCAAAGCAATAGCAATTTTAAAAGTTTCAGAACTATTTTCAGCATCTGTAGAATCATTACCAGGATTTTCTGTAAGAATCATTGTGGAGGGAGAAGGAGAATATGATGGTTTATCACCACAAGCTTTTAATAATAAACTTGTTGCTAAACTGGCTGAAATATACCCAATAAATGAACGTCGATTAATTTTTTTAGTCATATTTTTTATTTTGATTAGATAAAGTATCATTAATTAGAGATTAAGTTTAACATTTTAAAATATAGCCAAAAATAGTTTTTATTCCTCGGTTGTGCAGAGCGTAAAGTGTGGGATAAGTAATATTATGTCCGGTTGAATGGGGAAAGGAGACCAAACCCCTACAAATATTTTAGTTATTCTTATATGTAGAAGGTTTTTTGCCATTGTTATCTTACAGGTACAATTATTCCTCCAAATGGAAGGGAGGTCTCCCCACACTTCCCACACTTCCCACAC
>NZ_LGSU01000964.1 GCF_002260545.1 Hydrocoleum sp. CS-953
AGATTTTTTCAGACAGTAAAAATAGAGTTAATTATTCAGGAGTATCACCTAAGTTTTACTATTAGCGGACATCAATTCTAGCTAAAGTTGCGCCTTGGTAATAGTACAATAAAATCTGGTGATAATTATATCCATTCCGAGCTAAATTATAAGCACCCCATTGACTCATTCCCACAGCATGACCAAAACCTTTTCCAGTAATTTGGAAACTAGAGGGAATTTGTTGACCTTCAGTTTTCTTAGCACTAACTATAAATCTGGTACTTTTTAATCCTAGAGCTGCTGTAATGTCTGTACCTTCAAGAGTTTTAACCCCTGCATCTCCTAAAACTTTAATAGTAATAACACTACCGTGGGGAGTAGTTGTCTGGGGTGTCATAGAGATAATATTTCCAACTCCTGAGATTCGCTGCTTTAGTTCTGCTTGAGAAAATGATTCAGTCCATTCATAAACTGGGGCATCTTGGTCAAAGTCAGGAACAGCACGGAGGTAGGGTAATGGGTTTGACCAAACATCTTCTACATTTTCTGTGTGTCCTCCAGAAGATGAATGGAATAGAGCTAAAATAATTTGACCATTGTAAGTAAGCACTTGACCTTGAGTGGCATCAACAGCAGCGTAAGTTCCTGGAGATTCTGTTTTAATTCCTTGATAAACTTGCCAGAATTGGTCATTGCCTAGGTCATAGAAATTGTTAGTATTTTCTTGACGCTTATTCAGAGCGTAGGAACGGGCAGCCACTGCCTGAGCTTTTAAGGCTTCTTGTGGCCAGTTGCCGTTCATTTCTGCTCCAATGACACTATAGAGATATTCTTCAAAGTTGACATAGTTAATAGCAGTTATACCTCCCTTATGAGGAATAAGGTGGGTGCGGCCTCGATACCAGCGATCGCCTATCCACACATAACCTTCTCCTTTGGGTTCGATCCACATTTGACCGGAGACCCAGTTGGCCAAAGCTACTTTTCCTGATTGGAGTTCTGCTGCAAAACCTTTAGTTGGTTTGAGTTCGCCAATTGCTCTACCTGCACCATCTCTAACTACTGCGTTTGTGGAACTTCCTACTTTAACTTCTTTAACTCCTTCTTGAATGGCAATTCGCAAGACTAGAGAGGCTTGGGCAGGGGCAATCATTAGTATCCATGTTAGAATAGATATCCACCAATAGCGTTTTAATGGTTTAGTAGTATTACTAATAAAAGAAATAAACAGTAATCCAGAACTCATATTTGTTTGATTTTTTAATTTTATATTCGTTAAAATAAAGAAAATAATCACACTGTAAATATACTTATCATATTTTTTTAGTTTATTGAGGAAGTTTTAGGTTTTGCAGATAACTTTTCTAGGAACCAGTTCTGGTGTACCAACGCGATCGCGTAATGTTTCAAGTATTGCTTTACGTCTGCCTCAACGGGCTGAATTATGGTTGTTTGATTGTGGAGAAGGAACTCAACATCAGTTTCTCCGTAGTGAACTTAAGGTCAGTCAACTCAGTCGTATTTTTATTACCCATATGCACGGAGACCATGTTTTTGGTTTGATGGGTTTGTTGGCTAGTTGTGGTTTGGGGGGAAATGTTAAAAGTATTGATTTGTATGGTCCACCTGCCTTAGAGGATTATCTCCAAGCTGGTCTTCGATATTCTCAAACTCGTTTAGCTTATCCAATGAAAGTTTATCAGAGTAGACCAGGGGTGATTTATGAGGATGATGAGTATGTTGTTAGTTGTGGTTATTTGAAGCATCGGGTTACTGCTTTTGGTTATCGGGTAACAGAAAAGGATAGACCAGGGCATTTTAATGTGGAAAAGGCAAAGGCTTTAGGGATTCCTCCAGGCCCGATATATGGGAAGTTGAAACAGGGAGAGTGGGTTACTTTGTCTGATGGACGGAAAATTAATGGGGCTGATTTGTGTGGGGCACCCCAAATAGGTCGGAAGTTTGTTTATTGTACTGATACTGTGTTTTGTGATGGGGCTGTAGAATTGGCGGAGGGTGCAGATTTACTTATTCACGAAGCTACTTTTTCTCATCAGGATGCTGAAATGGCTTTTCAAAGATTGCATTCTACTTCGACGATGGCNTGTCTGATGGACGGAAAATTAATGGGGCTGATTTGTGTGGGGCACCCCAAATAGGTCGGAAGTTTGTTTATTGTACTGATACTGTGTTTTGTGATGGGGCTGTAGAATTGGCGGAGGGTGCAGATTTACTTATTCACGAAGCTACTTTTTCTCATCAGGATGCTGAAATGGCTTTTCAAAGATTGCATTCTACTTCGACGATGGCAGCACAGGTAGCCTTGGCAGCAGATGTTAAGCATTTGATGATGACTCATTTTAGTCCTAGATATGCTCCTGGAAATCAGATTTTGTTGGATGATTTGCTAAAGGAGGCGCGGGCTATTTTTCCTAATACTGATATGGCTTATGATTTTCTAAGTTATGAGATTCCTAGAGTATTGACATCTTCTCCGGTGTGTTAGGACAAATTATTCCATAATTAATAATTGGTGGTAGTGCATAGTAATGGTAGAGGGAGTGTGGGGAGTGTGGGGAGTGTGGGAGCGTGATAAGAAATTAAAAAATATATATCTTCACATAAAATGCAGGACTCCCCAATAATTAATAATTAGCAATTAATTAGCAATTAATTAGCAATTAATAATTACCGAAATATTCTGGTTTAAAGCCTCCCCTTTTAAGGGGATAATAAATAAAAATTTTCCTGTTTGTCAATCCTATCCGTTTTCAAGGAGAGGTAATTCGCGCATTCTAAATTCTAAATTCTTAATTCTTGAACTATTCTTAAAGTGCGACTCGTTCCTGTAGGGAGCCTCTAGAAACTAGAGGGGTATGAACAGGGTTCAACGAGGCCACAGCGGAAGAGCCTGCAATAAGTGAGGTAACCAAAGAAGAGCCTGTTGGATAACTGAGTTACGGATGTGAGTGAAAGTCTCACCCGCTAAGGGAAAGCGGACTCCCGACCAGGCCACACCGAGCTAGAACTTTTCCACGCTTCAGAGTGAAGCTGGCATCAGGCCCCAATCAGAGCTAAGAGTGATAGGCACACTGGGGGTAATGGGGAGACGGCATGGGTACCGGGGCGGAATGTCCTGAAAAAGCGTCTTAATAGTCGGCAAGGAGTCACTCAAAACCTCCTGACCGGACACGATTATCCCCGCGTCAAGTTTTAAGGTTAGACGCATCCCTGGGGATCGTGTAGGCGAATTGGACAGCCCTAAACCGTCAAAACAATCTGTAACTCGGAACGAGGAAAAACGGCANTAGACGCATCCCTGGGGATCGTGTAGGCGAATTGGACAGCCCTAAACCGTCAAAACAATCTGTAACTCGGAACGAGGAAAAACGGCAAGTAAGTCTGGTCATGCAGGTCTTGTGGCCAGTAGGAGGGAAGCTCGGAAATCTTGCTTGACGGGTAGGATGGGGGAACACTCATTACCCCCGGCAATCGAGAAACCTCAAAGAAAGGGTGATGATACTTAGACACCTAAAGTGAAGTTGCCGAAGCCCATGCGTACAGGGTAAAAACCTCTAGCCTAAAATTGCCTAGGCGAAAGTCGAATGCTAGACGACACAGAGGTAAATACCCCCAAGGCGGTAGGCTAAAGGCACTCCCTGACTGAGACGGTGGAAGATTAGGATAATCTAAACCTTGACCCGGTGAGTGCCCTAATCANCCTCTAGCCTAAAATTGCCTAGGCGAAAGTCGAATGCTAGACGACACAGAGGTAAATACCCCCAAGGCGGTAGGCTAAAGGCACTCCCTGACTGAGACGGTGGAAGATTAGGATAATCTAAACCTTGACCCGGTGAGTGCCCTAATCAATGGGTTTTGTCTCTAACTGAGATGTTACCACAGTAGCACGGAGCCGTGTGCGGTGAAAGTCGCACGCACGGTTCTGAAGTAGAGGTGCGGAGGGTAATACCTCCCATCGACTATAACAATAAGAGGCTTGATTCAGAGGAATTTTTTTCTTTTTTTATCCTTGAAAGGAGAGGCTTTATACCTTAATTTTTGGGTAATACCGTTTTACAGAAGTCAAAAGTAAGATTTTATCGGCTTAAGACCTTAACTATAAATTAATTTGAGGAAATTATTTCACATTTTAAAGTTTGAAACTATTTCTCACATCTTTAAAGTAAATTGGTCAGAAATTACGCAGAGGTACTATATATAGAGTGAAAAAACTATAACGTTATAGTTTTGAACGCTATATACATGGTATTTGCGTAAGTCCTATTAATCTGAATAACTGGTAACCTGAAAGCTAATTTATTTTTGAAGCGTAAGCATTTCCTGCGGAATGCTGCGAAATAGGTATTAGCTGTTAGCTCTGAGCAATAAAAATGAATGAAGTAAGTATTTCGTTTAACTTCTACTACATTTTAACTAATTCTTGGAAATCTCTCAATTGCTTTTTCCTCGTTTAAAGATAAAACTGATAGCTGACTGCTTTTGAGGCAGACGGAATTTGTGATTATTGAGACATCTCCAGAAAAGAAATAACAGGACTTAAATAATGGCAAATAACTAGCTTCATCCAGCAAAATTTACCAAAAAAATCCTTCCTTATACCTTTTTCCTAAAAATATCTAAAAATCTATATTCCTGTTGCCTGTTGCTTATTGCCTATTGCCTTTAAGAAAAAAAAGCCTATTCTTTTCAGAGATATCTATAAGATAGCAATCCTCCGCATATTCGTGGTAAAAATCTTACTGCTTTTTAGACAACAAGCAACAGGCAAAAGGCAACAGGTAAGACTTTCAACTTTTTTATTTACTTTTTAATTTATCACAACCTATTTAAGATTGCTATATAGCGTTTTTCAAGCTTATGAGGTAAACAAGCTCTTTAATTTCTTTTCTATTCCTTATCTCCCTGTTCCCTGTTCCCTGTTCCCTAAAAACTAGAATTTTGTACCTCACGCTTCTTGGGAATTGCTATATACTTGATTATGATGTTCTAATAATAATCTCTTCTACACCCAAATTTCTTAACTTATTTTCAAGTTGAGAAACAACATTTTTTAAATTGATATATATCAATAAATATTCATTTTCTGTCAATCTACATATTAACGAACATTTACAAGCAAATGATAATATATCTTTTGGTAGATCGTCAAATTCAAACAGCTTTTGCAGAATTAATTTACCACCAAAACCAGGCAAATAATTTTGTAATTTAACCCATGAATCATGAGCCATGTACTTGNCTACATATTAACGAACATTTACAAGCAAATGATAATATATCTTTTGGTAGATCGTCAAATTCAAACAGCTTTTGCAGAATTAATTTACCACCAAAACCAGGCAAATAATTTTGTAATTTAACCCATGAATCATGAGCCATGTACTTGCTATTAAAAGTAGGTATAAAGCTGTATATTCGTGGAAGTTGATTGACTGATTTTCTCACATCAGTATGTTTTAACATATAATTATTTTCTGGTTTAGTTAAATCTAAGACGAAAGCTTCAGCATTTCCTAAATAATTTTCTGGTATGCCAACGTTTCTATATCTTAGATTGCAAGGAAAAATAAATCGTTTAATAGGAACAACTGATAAAAATTCAAATAAAGCATCGTTTGTACTATAGGCAATTTCTTCGTTTGAAAGATTTTTATTTCTCCTCTTAATTAAGTCTAACTTTTCTTTGGTTAAGATACATTCAAGATAACTCCAATCAT
>NZ_LGSU01000965.1 GCF_002260545.1 Hydrocoleum sp. CS-953
CGCAAAGAAACCCGGTTTCTAGGATAAATCGTTGTTTTGAGCAATAGACGTCTACGAGAAACCGGGTTTCTGGCCCTTGGTGTCGAGCCACAGAATTTGTAGGTCTGAATTAGCAGAGACTCCTAGTTTGCAGGGGTTTGGCGACCAAACCCCTACAGATTGGCTTTTAAACTAAACTCCGAGCAGGTTGATAACTTTGAATTGCTTTCATATATTGCGCTCTTTCAAATGCACTCTCGTCTGGACAATTTATTTGACTCATACTGCCGCGCATTTGTGCAATTGATTCATATTCATGTTCTTCCATCCATTTAATCATGTCTGTTTCGATAACTTTAATATGACTAATTCCATGACGCAATAAAGCACCTACTACTTGAGTTACATTCGCACCTGCCATCATCATTTTAATTACATCTTGCCCTTTTTGTACACCGCTAGTTGCAGCAAAATCTACTTCTAATCTACCGTACAAAATAGCTATCCAACGCATAGGTAAACGCATTGCTTGTGGGGTACTTAACAACACATTTGTTATTACTTCTAACTCTTCAATATCAATATCTGGTTGATAGAAACGGTTAAATAAAACTAACCCATTCGCTCCAGCTTCTACCAGTTTTTTAGACATATTTGCCATGTTGCTGAAGAAGGGGCTAAGTTTAACAGCAACAGGAATATTTACCTGGGATTTAACAGCTTGCAGAATATTAATATAACTCTGTTCTACTTGTTCTCCTGTCATATCCATATTAGTAGGGATATTGTAGATATTTAATTCTAAAGCATCTGCACCAGCAGCTTCTAATTCCTTAGCATAATTAGTCCATCCCCCAATTGTTGAACCGTTGAGACTGGCAATAATGGGGATATTTACTATTTTTTTTGCCTCACTAATATGCTTTAAATATTCGGAAGCATCTACATGAAATACTTCTGGTTCTGGAAAGTAAGTTAGAGCTTCGGCAAAACTTTCTGTACCGTATTCTAAATGATGGTGTAATTCAAACTTTTCTTGTCGTAATTGTTCTTCAAATAAAGAATGTAAAACTACTGCTGCTGCACCTGCATCTTCCATGCGTTTGAGATTATCTAAATCTTCGGTTAAAGGTGCTGCTGCTCCTACAACTAAGGGGGAGCGTAATTGTAATCCTAAATAATTTGTGGTAATATCCATGGTTAATTCGCTTAATTCAAAAGTCAAAATTCAAAAGTCAAAAGTGAAGAAGGCGTAGGTTGGGTTGAGCAATGAAACCCAAAATCAAGTCAAAAGTTAAAAGTCAAAATTTAAAAGTGAACCAGGTACAGGAATGAAATGCTCAGAACTCAAAAATGCCTAATATCAAATCTGCTTACTTTGAACAATAAGATTCTAATATCAGTATTGGCAAAAACTCCAAGTTTGGTAGGGGGTTGGGTCTCCAAACCCCTACGATATTGAATTTTAGCAATACTAAAAGACTTGATACAATTCCTCAAATACATCTTGTTGTTGGGTTGCGCTGACGCTTAACCCAACCTACTGATAACTGATAACTGTTAACTATGCATTATCAATTATCCATTATCCATTATCAATTATCCATTATCCATTATCAAGTTGCCGTGCTGCCAAATACTCATACATTGCATAACGAGTATTAACATCTTCCTGTGCTTGTGCTAACAAGTCTTTAGCATCACCAGGTTTGCTCTTGGTTAGCATTTTGAACCTATTTTCTTGATACATTGACTCACCAACAGGTTTTTTGGGCGATCGCATATCCAACTGCAAAGGATTTTTCCCTTGTTGCACCAAGTCTGGGTTATAGCGATACAACAACCATCGACCGCTTTCCACAAGTGCTTTTTGATGACTCATTGCTGTAGTCATATTAATACCATGAGCAATACAATGACTGTAAGCAAGAATCAAGGATGGACCGTCATAAGCTTCTGCTTCTAAAAATGCTTTTAGGGTGTGTTCGTCTCGCGCTCCCATTGCTACGCTGGCAACATAAACATTGCCGTAAGTCATTGCTATTAAACCTAAATCTTTTTTGCCTGATGGTTTGCCACCTGCTGCAAACTTAGCAACTGCTGCACGGGGAGTCGCTTTGGAAGACTGACCGCCAGTATTAGAATAAACTTCCGTATCCATTACTAAAATATTGACGTTACGACCGCTAGCGATAACGTGGTCTAAACCTCCGAAACCAATATCATACGCCCAACCGTCACCACCAACTATCCAAACCGACTTTTTGACTAGATAATCTGCTAAACTTAATAGTTGCTTTGCTTCTGGAGAATCTACTCCTTGCAATTTTTCCTTGACTTGGGCGACTCGTTCCCGTTGTTCCCAAATATCTGCTTCGGATTTTTGGAAGGCGTTCAGAATGTCTGAAACTAAATTATCTCCTATCGTTCCCCCTAATTTTTGCAACAACTCTGTAGCAAACTCGGCGTGTTTGTCAATGGAAAGACGGAAACCAAAACCAAATTCGGCGTTATCTTCAAACAGACTATTCGACCAAGCAGGTCCGCGACCGTCAGCGTTTTGCGTCCAAGGTGTTGTTGGTAAGTTACCGCCATAAATAGAAGAACATCCCGTAGCATTAGCAACAACCGAGCGATCGCCAAACAGTTGACTAATTAATTTAACATAAGGAGTTTCACCACAACCAGCACAAGCACCAGAAAACTCAAACAAAGGTTCTTGCCATTGTTGTTGACGAATTCTGTCGAGATGGAGGGAGCGACGGTCGGGGTTAGGCAAATTCAAGAAGAAATCCCAATTTTCTCGCTCCTGTTCCCGTAGTGGTAACTGCGCTTCCATATTTATTGCTTTGCGGGAAGGCATAGATTTATTTTTCGCTGGGCAAATATCTACGCAAACGCCACAACCAGTACAGTCTTCTGGAGCGACTTGGATAGTAAATTTATGTCCGGTAAAATCTTTATCTTTGACATTAGTAGACTTGAAAGTTGCCGGAGCATTAGCTAAATTAATTTCATCATAAGCTTTGCCACGAATGACGGCGTGGGGACAAACCATCACACACTTACCACACTGTACACAGACATCGGCATCCCAAACAGGAATTTCTTGAGTAACGTTGCGTTTTTCCCATTTAGTTGTTCCGGTGGGATAGGTGCCGTCGCAAGGTAAGGCGCTGACTGGCAGTTCGTCACCTTGGCGAGAAATCATTTTACCCAAGACTTCCCGGACAAATTCTGGAGCAGTGTCAGGAACAGGTGGCAAACGGTGGAGAGCGCTACTAACTTCCGTGGGAATTTTCACTTCATAGAGATTATCCAAAGTATTGTCAACCGCTTGCAGGTTCATATTGACAATTTCTTGACCTTTTTTGCCGTAGGTTTTTTCGATGTATTTTTTAATTTGAGCGATCGCCTCTTCCCTAGGCAAAACATTAGCTAAGGCAAAGAAACAAGTCTGCATTACTGTATTAATGCGACCCCGCATTCCACTGTCAGCAGCAACTTTATTAGCATTAATGACATAGACTTTTAAACTTTTGCGGATAATTTGCTCTTGTACTTCTACAGGTAACTTTTCCCATACTTCATCAGCACCGTAGGGACTATTCATCAAAAAAGTAGAACCGTTTCCTGCTGCAGTGAGAACGTCTAATTTTTCGAGAAAACTCCATTGGTGACATCCCACAAAATTAGCTTGGTTAATGAGATAAGTGGAACGGATGGGGTTTGCACCGAAGCGGAGGTGAGAAACAGTTACAGCTCCAGATTTTTTCGAGTCGTAAACAAAGAAACCTTGGGCATAGTTTTCAGTTTCTCCCCCAATAATTTTAATTGAGTTTTTGTTAGCACCAACGGTACCATCGGAACCTAAACCATAAAACATTGCCCGCACAACATTATCGGGTTCGAGAGAAAAATTGGCATCGAAGGGAAGGGAAGTATGACTGAGGTCGTCATTAATACCCACCGTAAAATGATTTTTGGGTTTGTCAGCACTGAGGTTCTCAAAAACACCCATCACCATTGCCGGGTTAAACTCTTTGGAAGACAAACCATAACGACCACCCACTACTTTTGGCATCGCGCCTTCCCATTCTTCATTTAGAGCAGTAACTATATCTTGGTAGAGAGGTTCACCTGTTGCACCCGGTTCCTTCGTGCGGTCGAGAACAGCAATTTTTTTCACCGTTTCGGGCAATGCTGCGACTAAACCTTTGGCATCAAAAGGTCGATATAATCTAACTTTGAGTACCCCAACCTTTTCACCATTAGCAGTTAAATAGTCTACAGTTTCGTGAGCTGTTTCACAACCAGAACCCATGAGGATAACAACCCGCTCTGCATCAGCAGCACCGTGATATTCAAAACATTGATATTGTCGCCCAGTCAGTTCAGCAAATTTATCCATTGCCTTCTGCACAATATCTGGAGTTGCAGCATAGAAAGGGTTAACAGTTTCCCGCGCTTGGAAATATACATCCGGGTTTTGAGCTGTACCGCGCAAAACAGGTCTATCTGGCGTTAACCCCCGCGCCCGGTGAGCCAAAACCAGGTCATCATCCATCATTTCCCGCAAAACTGTTTCTGGCAACAGTTCAATTTTTTGTACTTCATGGGAGGTACGGAAACCGTCGAAGAAATGAATAAATGGTACCCTTGCTTCCAGAGTTGCTACTTGAGCAATGAGGGCAAAGTCATGAGCTTCTTGTACCGAAGCAGAACACAACATGGCAAAACCTGTAGCGCGGGTTGCCATTACATCACTGTGGTCGCCAAATATTGAAAGACCTTGAGCTGCCAGGGAACGAGCCGCAACATGAATGACATTACAGGTTAATTCCCCTGCTATTTTGTAAAGGTTAGGGATCATTAATAATAATCCCTGGGATGCAGTGAATGTAGTAGTGAGCGACCCTGTTTGTAGAGAACCATGCACCGCCCCTGCTGCTCCCCCTTCACTTTGCATCTCAACCACACTAGGAACTGTACCCCAGATATTCGGTGTCCCCTGAGATGACCAAGCATCCGCCCATTCACCCATTGGTGAGGAGGGGGTGATAGGATAGATGGCAATAACTTCATTGAGTTTGTGGGCAACACGGGCAACTGCTTCATTGCCATCTAGTGTTGCAAAAGTTTTGGTACTCATTAATGTTCTCCTCTTTATTTAAAATCTCAGAACTTACGCAGAAACCTGGTTTATGGATAAAATTTAGTGATTTTAATAATCAAGGCAATAAACCCGGTTTCTTGTTTGGGTGCGTAAGTCCCTATCTCTCGTTGTTTACAAATGTTGTAGATTTGTTTAGTAGTTTATCTATGGCCAAGTCCTGAAAATTTTACCTCTATAAATTTGCCTTTTTTTATCAACCTAAACCTTTATGTTTAACATCACAATAACTCATTTTTCAACAACACAGGAGTTGTTTTATTTCTGAAACTATTTGAGAGATAATCCACTAAAAATACCTATTTGGATAGGCAGTTAGGAGATTGGGACTAAATATTTGATTTATATCTCTTGCTTTTATTATCCGATCTATTCCTTCTGAATTGAACTATTACTTAAACTTTTTTTACAAAACTTGAATTTTGCATATAATTTTACAAAACTTCAGAAAATAACTGTTAAATTTTTTCGGATACATTTTCTCCGGTGCTAGGGATACAATTTTAGTAAAATTTTTTTCTCGTAATTCGCGAGCTACTGGACCAAATACGCGAGTTCCCCGTGGATTTC
>NZ_LGSU01000966.1 GCF_002260545.1 Hydrocoleum sp. CS-953
TTCAAGTGAATTATCAAGTTTAACAGTAGAAGATTTACAAAAAATGCCGAATGAATGGTTAGAGAAAGTTTATTATGCTGCCAAAGCTTTAGATGATGATATGATGGAAGAATTAATCGAGCAAATTCCCGTCGAAGAATCTTTATTAGCTGAAAAGTTAAGTGTTTTAGTTAATGATTTTCAATTGAAGACTATTAGACAATTAATTGAATCATTGTAAGCATTCAGCTATTAGCTAGCCTCTTTCAGAGGAGCTTCGCTAACAGCTGTCAGCTTTTTAATCAATAAAGCAAACATTTGCTTGATTTATACTATACTAGTATCTATATTTTTAACCAGAGAATTGAAGCACAATAGCGACTAGCTCTAGTTATCAACTGAAAGTAATGAAGCTATTAGCTGATAGCTGACCGCTGACGATGCAGAATGCTTACGAATCATTAAATTTGTGACCATCAAGATACGATGAAAAACTATGTACAAAAATCGTCTAAAAAATCATAAATATTGTCATCAAAATATCAACCATCGCCAGACTCAATTGTTGGGGAAACATCCCATTCAGATATTATTATTCATCCTATTTTTTTGGCAGGTTTTGGTAACTGCTGCTTTGGGGGAAAACCCCTCTTTTCAGACTGAACAGAAAGCAGTAGAAAATTTAGCTAACTTGGCAAAGAAACCAACACCACAGATACTCCGATCGAGGGATGCAGGAAAGTTTACCAAATTTAAACATATCACCAGCAAAGATGGACTTCCCGAAGATAGAGTGTGGAATATTGTTCAAGATAATGATGGGTTTATGTGGTTTGCAATGAATGGCGGACTCATTCGCTATGATGGCAATGGAATGAGAATTTTTCAGCACGATCCTAATAATCCTGGTAGTTTGAGTAGCGATCGCTCCAGAGACCTATTGATAGACGGTAGTGGTACACTCTGGATTACAACTTGGAATGCTGGACTTAATAAGTATGTACCTTCCACAGAGAGTTTTACCCATTATTATCACGATCCAGATAATCCCCACAGTCTCAGTAGCGATGCTCTTAGAGCTATCCATGAAGACAGTCAGGGAAATTTATGGATAGGTACTTTGGGTGCTGGACTTAATAAACTGAATCGAGACACAGGTAAATTTATTCGCTACCAACATGATTCAAAAAATCCCCACAGTTTGATTAATAACGATGTGTTTAAAATCTATGAAGACAGGGAGGGTGTGCTTTGGATAGCAACTTATGGTGGTTTGGAAAGGTTTGACTATGAAACAGAAAGATTTACCCATTATCAGCACGATCCAAACGACCCCCATAGTCTCAGCGACAATGTTGTACGAGCAATTTATGAAGACAGTCGCGGGAATTTATGGGTGGGTACTCAAAATGGTCTCAACACTTTAGACCGAGAAACTCAGAAATTTACTCGATATCAATATAATCCTGACGATATAAATAAGTTAAATAACAATACAGTTTTTACAGTCTCAGCAGTTGAGGATGATGCAGGTTTTGTGTGGTTTGCGACTTGGGGTGATGGACTTTACCGATTCGATCCCCAAACAAAAACCTTTACCCATTATGAACATAACTCTGGCGACCCCTATAGTCTCAGTCATGATAATACTCTCCCACTCTACAAAGACGAAATCGGCAAATTGTGGATTCCGACAGAAAGGGGTGTGAATATACTGGATATTTTAGCCAAACCATTTATTCATTATCGTGCTATCCCTGGCGATGATAATAGCTTGAAACATAATGGTACCAATGCTATTTATCAAGATCGATCGGGTATTGTCTGGATTGGAGGTAGTGGTGGGTTAACCAGATTTGACCGAAATTCAGGAAAATTTACCCATTACGAATACAATCCCAATAATCCGAATAGCTTAAATAACCCGACGGTTAAATCTATTTGTGAAGACAGGAAGGGGAATCTTTGGATCGGTACTATCGGGGGAGGATTAAACAAGCTAAATCTCAAGACTAACCAATTTACTCATTACATTCACGATCCAACCAACCCCAACAGTCTCAGCAATAACCTGATCCATGATGTTGAGTGTGAAAGTCAAACAGGGACGATCTGGATTGGTACTTGGGGAGGTGGTTTAAACCAATTCGATCCTGAGACAGAAAAGTTTACTCACTATACCCACGATCCTGAAAATCCCAAAAGTCTGCTCAACAATCAAATTCGTGTTCTTAATGAAGACAGGGAGGGAAGACTTTGGATCGGTACTTTAATCGGACTAGATAAATTTGATCCTCAAACAAAAACCTTTAAGCACTACTATCACCGTGGGAATGATCCAAATATAATTGGATATAATCTCAGGACTGCTGCTACTATCCAAGACATATATGAAGACCAACAAGGTCAACTTTGGGTGGGTAGTAGTTCAGGATTAGGAAAATATGACGATCGCCAGGATAAATTTATCCAATATACTGCCGATCGACATGGATTACCAAGAGATTCGATCTATGGCATTTTAGAAGAAGATATCTCTAACGATAAAAAGGGAAGGGGTTTATGGCTAAGTCATAGTAGTAAGGGACTGACGAGATTTAACCCTGAGACAGGAAGTGTGCAGAATTATGATGTGACGGATGGATTACAAAGTAACGCCTTTCTTTATAGCACCGCTCAACATAAAACTAAGGATGGTAAACTTTGGTTCGGTGGAGTAAATGGTATTACTGCTTTCTATCCAGAACAAATTCAGGATAATCCCAACATTCCGACCGTATTTATCGCAGATTTTAAATTGGAGAATAAACTTGTTCCTATTGGTGAAAATTCAGTTCTCAAGCAATCTATTCTCAAAACCAAACACTTAACCCTCTCCTATAAAGACCGGATATTCTCCTTTAGATTTGCAGCATTGAATTACCAATNAAATGGTATTACTGCTTTCTATCCAGAACAAATTCAGGATAATCCCAACATTCCGACCGTATTTATCGCAGATTTTAAATTGGAGAATAAACTTGTTCCTATTGGTGAAAATTCAGTTCTCAAGCAATCTATTCTCAAAACCAAACACTTAACCCTCTCCTATAAAGACCGGATATTCTCCTTTAGATTTGCAGCATTGAATTACCAATCACCAGAGAAAAATCGCTACAAGTACAAACTAGAGGGATTCGATCGCGACTGGAATGAAGTGGGTAGTCAGGATAATTTTGCTACCTATACTAATTTAGATCCTGGCAACTATGTGTTTCGAGCGATCGCCTCGAATAATGATGGAATTTGGAACGAACAGGGTGTTTCGATCGAGATTACAATTACACCTCCTTGGTGGGAAACTCTTTGGTTGAGAGCAACAATGGGGATTTTATCTTTGGGAGTTGTACTAGGTGGAGTGTGGTGGCGTATATATGAAACTGAAAAACGTAATCGCGAACTGGAAACGCAAGTCAAAAAACGTACTGCTGAATTACAAGATTCAAATCAACAGTTAGTTTTTGCTAAAGAAAAAGCGGAAGTTGCAAACCTGGCGAAAAGCACTTTTATTGCTAATATGAGTCACGAATTGAGAACTCCATTAAATGCGATTTTAGGCTTTTCTCAAATTATGATGCGTTCTCCGGTTTTATCAAAGGAAGATCGAGAAAATACAACTATTATTTATAAAAGTGGTAACTATTTATTGACCTTAATTAATAATATTTTAGACCTGTCTAAACTTGAAGCAGGTAAAATGACTCTTAATGGCACAAATGTCGATCTTTATTCTTTGTTAAATGAACTGGAAGACTTATTACATCTAACCGCAGAAAATAAAGGGTTAACATTAATTTTTGACCATCAAGATGATGTACCTCAATATATCTATACTGATGAAACTAAGCTGCGCCAGGTGTTAATTAATTTAATTAATAATGGGATTAAATTTACTAAACGAGGAGGAGTAAGTGTCACAGTTACGAGTCAAAAAGAATCTCTCCTTAATTCCTCCTTAGAAAGAAGGAAAAGTTCGGGCAAAAATTCCTCCTTTGAAAGAAGGGAAAGTTCGGGCAAAAATTCCTCCTTAGACAGAGGGGAAAGTTCGGGCAAAAATTCCTCCTTTGAAAGAAGGGAAAGTTCGGGCAAAAATTCCTCCTTTGAAAGGGGGAAAAGTTCGGGCAAAAATCCGTTCTTAGAAAGGGGGGAAAATGAAGAATCTCCCCTTAATCTCTCCTTGAAAAAGGTGAAAAATGGTGAAAATAATGAAGAATCCCCCCTTAATCCTCCCTTTGAAAGTGGGGAGAGTGGTGGAAAAGTTTTTGAAAGGGGAGAAAGTTATGAAAAAGTCTTTGAAAGAGGGAAAAATAAAGCGACTATTATTTTTGAAGTGAGAGATACAGGAGCCGGAATAGCTGAAGAGGAAATGAGTAAATTATTTGAAGCATTTGCTCAAACTGAAACAGGTAAAAATAGTCAAGAGGGAACAGGATTAGGTTTACCTATTAGTCGTAAATTTGTCAACTTAATGGGAGGAGATATTACCGTTAAAAGTCAAGTAGGAAAAGGTACAACTTTTAAATTTGATATTGAAGTAGAAGTTGTGAATAAACAAGATATAGAAATTCAGGAAAATCCTCGTCATGTTATTGCTCTACAACCAAACCAACCTCGTTATAAAATATTAATCGTAGATGATCGTCCGATTAATCGTTTATTATTAATCAAACTATTACAACCATTAGGATTTGAATTAAAAGAAGCTACAAACGGAAAAGAAGCTGTTGATATCTGGGATAATTGGCAACCTCATTTAATTTGGATGGATATGAGAATGCCAGTAATGGATGGTTATGAAGCAACGCAACATATTAAAGGTACAACTAAAGGAAATGCCACGGCAATTATTGCTTTAACCGCAAGTGTATTAGAAGAACAAAAAGCAATTATTTTATCAGCAGGATGTGATGATTTTGTCAGAAAACCTTTTCGAGAAGCCACCATTTTTGANAGTGTATTAGAAGAACAAAAAGCAATTATTTTATCAGCAGGATGTGATGATTTTGTCAGAAAACCTTTTCGAGAAGCCACCATTTTTGAAACCATGAAAAAGCATTTAGGAGTTGAATATATTTATGCAGAAGAAATGCCATCTGAAACTTCAAGTGAATTATCCAGTTTAACAGTAGAAGATTTACAAAAAATGCCGAATGAATGGTTGAAAAAAGTTTATTTTGCTAGTAAAGCTCTAGATGATGATATGATGTTAGAATTAATCGAACAAATTCCTGCCGAGCAGTCTTTATTAGCTGAAAAATTAAGTGTTTTAGTTAATGATTTTCAATTTAAGACTATTAGACAATTAATTGAATCTTTTAATCAGAATAGACTTTAATGAATTCAGAAGTCAGAAGTCAGCAGTTAAATATTTTAATATTTTATTGTAGGGTGTTTGGTCTCCAAACCCCTAGAGTTTTTTTTCATCAATCATTTAGTATTGCTATATGAATGCTATGAATACTATATCAAAGGAAAATTCAAAAGACACTATATATAGCGTACACCAAGTAGAGCGATATAGCTGCCGCTAGGCTCCGCCAACGCTTGAACAAGAAAATTATCATAAACTTTTACAAGTATAAGCTCTTTAAATTGATTTTAGCTTTTTCGGACTACTTTTACTACTGAAACATTAAGTGGACAAGCATTGACTGGTGTGCGCGTTGCTTCAAACCAGTTTAACCTTTCAGCTAAACGATAATTATATT
>NZ_LGSU01000967.1 GCF_002260545.1 Hydrocoleum sp. CS-953
ATTTTATACCATAATCCTACAGATTGTTTGAGATTTTGAACATAATCGTAAATTTCACTTACTGTCAATGTTTCTTGAGTAGATTTGTTGCTTCTTGATTTGTTGTTTTTACCTTCAATCAGACTCTTTACTGTAAACTTTTTTTCCAAAAGATATGTACTATAGTAACCTCTTTTTTTGCCTGAATAAATGGTATTACTAGATAATAAATCAAAATCAATGCCAAAATAATCATTATCTGATTTTGATGATTTTCCAAAATAAATGTGAGAGTGATTGGATAGAAATATATCATCATCCAAGGGTTTATCTTTGTTCTTCCCAAGATGATGATACATAGTTTTCCAAGTTTCATTAATACTATTCCTTAGTTTATTTTTTTCATCATCCACATCTTCAAATTTTGTCGAAAGATATATTAATCTATTCTTTAGCAACTCTAAGTATGAAAGAGGCTGACCTCTATTGTTCATAGTTTCAAAAGCAACAAATACATCTATATCACTTGAAATTGTATAAATGTTAAATAACAGACTTTGAGTAAGTTTGCGATATATAATTTCCTTAGCTTCTAATTTTAATTTTTTGATATTTTCCGCAAAAAATTCCTTGGCAAATTCGAGATTATGAGTATAAATTGTTTCCTGTAAAGTTTCACTAGAATCTGACTGTTCAAGAAATATCCTGGTCTTCAAAAATTCATAACTGGGATTATCTTTCTCGTAACCAAAAATATAAGACCTTGATATACCTTCATCCTTAGAATCATAGATATATTTGCTTTTAATATCACTAGCAGATCGAAAATTAATTTTGTCTTTTTCTTCTTCCTTAAGTGATTCTATGATTACCTGAATTAAAATAATTGCAGTTGTCAATCTTTGTTGCCCATCAACAACATAATATGGCTTATAACTCTTATATTTAATAATCCAACGATCATCTTCCCATTTATCATAAATTTTTTCGGGTACTTGTTCTTGAGTTAAAACTCCTAGGTAATGCTTTTTATCTTCTTCAAGTGAGTCTAAATCACCCCAAAAATCCATTAGTTGCTTTTCTGTCCAAGCATAGCCTCTTTGATAATCTGGGATTCTATACAATTTTTCTGTAAATAATTTTGATAAAGATTTTAGTGAGTCTTCCATGTTAAATATCTAGTTGGAAAATATTACCTGGTAAAAAATGAAAATTTTTTTATGATTGTCAGTAAAATTACGGTTTACTAAACTTCAGATTTACTTAGCTTAACCATGATTTCTACTCGTAGACTTTTAGTATATCAATATTTGTCAAACTTGGAAATATATGACTGAAAATCAGAGAAATGTTTTTCTTCAAACTGCCAATAAAAAAATCAAACTAAAGCAAGTTATACTTCTTATTCTCAAACCAACTTTTCCAAATCAATCATCAATTCCGGTGCGTTACGTTTCTCTAACGCACCCTACTAAATTTACATCCCAACTTTTGCCTTAATTTCCCTCAACTTCTCCCCAACTTCACCACTGCTTAATAAACTCTCCGCTTTCGACAAACCTTCATTAATATCAGAACAAATTCCACAACGCCACAAATAAAAACCGCCATTCCAAATAGCTGCTGACATTAACTTACTCGCCTTACCCTGCAAAACTCCCTGCATTTCCTCTACTAACTCGGCAGTTGAACCTAATACAACTTCCTTTCCCTTACAACTATAGTCACTCGGATGTAACAACAGACGTTCAAAAGTGACATTATCCCCAGATGGCATCGACACCCCAACAATAGAAGTTCGATCGCGTGGCAAGTCGCAACTTCCCTCTAACCCCTTCACCGTTGTATAATTCCTAAAACCCTGTAATTTAAAAGCTTCACGAAACATACCTTCTGTTGGAGGATGAACATATCCCGCAGCTAAATGAACTTCTCCCACAAACGGCACCCAAATTAATTCCATCGTTGCTAGAGGAGGTCTTTTACCAATATCTCGACGGTACTCTACTAAACCATCTGCTTCGAGAAAATGTTCTGGTAAATAAACAAACCCTAAACCAGTCTGCTCAAATACCCGTTGCACCTGCACCAACGATAATTTTCCCCATTCAACCCCCAACCCTTGCCATATCTCAATAAAAGGTATTCCCTCTTTTGTCGGCATCCGCGCTCCACCGTGCATCACAACAAACACTCCCGCTGTTGCCAAAATTAAAGCTGTGAGTGGGGTGACAGGTGCAGTACGCGATCGCCCATCATAAGGACAACCTAAGACTGTCACTGTAGCCATAGATGGTTGACTTTGAAGTTTTGGCCCTAATTCGTAATAAGCATCTAACATTCCTGCTAATTCCTCACCAGTGGGGCGTTTAATACGGTGAGCAATGAGGAAAGCACCAATTTGGGCAGGTCTTGCTTCCCCTAACAACATCATCCGCATTGCTGCTGCTGCTTCTTGGCGAGTTAAATTTTTCCCTGTGTGGGTACCACTGCCAATAGTTTTCAGTAATTCTCGAAAGCGATCGCTCATTTGTTTATCTCTCCGGTTAATTAGTTGGTAGTTATAAATATAGTTAAGGATATCAAAACTATTCTCTATCATTACTTTTTTATTACTAAGAATTAGTTACAGCGGTTTTCATTTCAGTAAACCATAGTAGGGACGTTCCATGGAAAGTCCCTGCTAGATTTTGGTTATGAAGATGTGGTTCATCAACTTGAAAAACACTGTAATAATGATAGGAGTTCAGGAATTAACAATGAACAATTAATAATTAATAATTACCCCTTCTTAAAACAGATAGGATTGACTAAAAGGACAATTTTTGATTTATTCCCTATCCAAGGGGAGCCTTTAAGGCGTGAATTGTTGAATGAATAATTAATTGACTATCAACTCTTAATTATTAATTATTACTATTACAGCCGTTTTCCTGCACGATAGACCACAGTAGGGGCGAATGGCCATTAGCTACGCATAACTTTCCTATAGGAATGCTCCGCAAACGTTTTATACCAAATTGATAAATCTTCGCTACAAATATTTAGGTTACTATTTAGGAGTCAGGAGACAGGAGTCAGGAGTCAGAATGAATAAATTTGAGACTATTTTTTATGTTGTAATTATCTTTTTTGTCAAATCAACATTTACCGTAAAACCTTTTAATAGTTGTTATTATTCGTAACATTCTTTTTTCAAAATGGTATTATATGTCGCGCAGCAAAACGCCCCTACAGGGTTTTAGTCGTGACCATGTGGTTCATCAATCTGAAAAGCTCTGTAATTATTAATTATTCGGTAATCTCAGAGGTAGCGAGAGATTGCTTCCTTCCACTCCGTTCCAGTCGCAATGACCTAGAGTAACTAATAGACCTCTCGAGAAAATAAACTTGCTCTTTATTTAAGATAAGCTAGAGTTGTAAAATTCACTTTCCTAAATCATTTTTCGTATCTTTTTCGTAAGAATAAATTCCCTGTTCCCAGTTAAGTCTTCCCTGTTCCCTACTAAGTGCAAAAAGTCTATATCTTTTTCACCAGATGTCTAATTATCAGGTTTAATATCAGAGATTACTTTTAACTTTTAAGTTTTGACTTTTGACTTTTAACTTTCCTAACTCCTCCAGGAATCAATTCTTTAACTAACTGCCAAAAATATTTGATTGGCGGAATTTCTATCCGATCGCTAGTTGTTACTACTACCACTTCACGACTCCAAACAGAATCTTTTCTTGAAGATACCTTAGAATTGGTCAAAGTCGTATCTATACTTCTAATAGCTAGAGTAGGGTCAACTCTGGCATCTATTAAAGCTGAATGTGGAAGTAGAGCAATTAAATTTCCTTGTCGTACTACTCCTCGGAAAGCATCCAGGGTATTTAACTCTAATGCAGCATTAAGTTTTGCTCCTAGTCGCTCAAATTGTTCTTTGACTAATCTCTGCATTCCATACCCATCTTTGAAGACAACTTGAGGGTAGTAAATAAGTTCCGCCCAGGGTATTTGTTCGTATTCGGTGAGGGGATGGTTTGCTGCCATTAATACTTCTATAGCTTCGGTGTAGAGAACATCCATTACCATTTCTGGACTGGTGGTGAATAAACGGTTATTCATTACAATGGCGATATCTACTAAACCGTCTTTGAGAACTTTCAGGGTGCGATCGCTTCCTAGGGCAGTTACCCGTAATTTTACTTCTGGATAGTGGCGACAAAATCTTTGCAAAACTGGAGGGAGATAGGCACCACAGACAGAGTGAATAGCTGCGACACATAACTCTTGCTGTTTTCCGGCGAGCATTTCTGCTATTTCTTGACTAGCATTTTCCCAAGCTTGACAAATTTTCCGAGCATAAGGCCACAAACATTCTCCTACTAGAGTTAGTTTAGCTTGGTTGCTACGGTGGAATAGGGCAGCACCGACTTCTGTTTCTAAGGCTTGTATTTGCCGACTGACTGTTGATTGAGTGACGTTACATTTTCGCGCTGCTTCTTGAAAGCTACCCGTTTCTGCAACCCATAAAAAGGCTTGCAACTGCTCCAGGCGCATATTTGATAATGTTTTTTTTGTAATGTTTAATAAAGTTTGGCTAGTGGTGTACAAGTAGTGATATTCTTTAAAAAATTAAGTGGGCAAGCAAATACTATTCCTCTAATTAGATATATTTCCTGTAGCAATAGTGCCTGTTGCCTGTTGCCTTCTGGAACTGCCTCCACAATAAATCACTACATATAACAATCCTAAATAGGTTGCGGGTAATTAAAAAGTAAATAAAAAAGTTGAAACTCTCACCTGTTCCCTGTTCCCAGTTAAGTGTTCCCTAAAAAGCAGTAAGATTTTTACCACGAATAAAATAGGATTGCTATATACAGGACTACCAAAGTTTCAAACTATTTGTGACATCTTTAAAGTGAATTGGTATAGATGTTTCGGTCTACTACCCAACAAACTTAGAAATTGTAGAAGATCAAAAAGAATCTTCACAATTTTTCTATTCCGACTCCTAACTCCTTTCAATTAATTACATTGAATATAAGGCTTCCATACCCAGCCTACTTGTTGAGGATTAGCCGTAGAACTAACGTAAACCCACTTTGTTTGAGACTGTTGTCCTGCTGGTGGCTGTGTAACTTGTAGTTGAGTACCTTTTTGAAAAACATAGGGCATAGGGTTACTTCGAGGATTAGGAAAATCTTGAACTGAAATATGAGGGGAATCAGGCCAACCTGTAACTTGGCACATTGTTCCTATAGGTATTCCACCTGTCGTACTTCCTGTATTAGGTAGTTGTGAAGCAGAGCGTGTATTACAATTTTGCAGATAGGGAGTATATACCCAACCTTGAGCATTATTAGGCCCAGTTACTTGCGTCCATTCTCCGTCATTAGACCTATTGATGACTGTTACAGGAGTACCATTGTTAAAAAAGGCAATATTTTTACCTTCACCTGGTCGATCTCGGAAATCTACACCTTGACGGTTATCTGCTGGTGAAGACTGAAGCTGACAAACTTGTTGTTGTTGAGCAATTAATATCTCATTTGTGCGGTTAGTTGGTGGAGTCCACTGGTCTGCCTTAGCAATATTTGGCATTTGGCTACCTAATAAAGATAGAGAAGCAATTGTTAATATTCTTAGATAATTTGGCCTTTGGTTGATGTTATTTTGCATAAATATTCTGAGCTATTTTTAATTACAAGTTTAGCTACCAACTATATAAATCTAAATTTCGGATATTTTGATTATTCTTAAGACTTTATTT
>NZ_LGSU01000968.1 GCF_002260545.1 Hydrocoleum sp. CS-953
AGGCAGAAGTAATGCAAGTCAACAGAGCCGTGAAAACCCCTATAAAAACCTTAGCTGATAGCTGATAGCTGACGGCTGAATGCTTACAAGAAATAAGGTCTCAAGCCTCCCCTTTTAAAGGGATGAAAAAATCATAGGAGGCTAACTGATAACTGATAACTGATAACTGATAACTGAAATGACACCAACCAACTCAATTAGTCTTTTAGAATTCGGACAAATTACCGTGGGTCTCTGTGGGGGACTCGCATTCTTCTTATTTGGACTTGAACAAATGACCGAGTCCTTAAAGCAAGTAGCGGGTAAATCTATGAAGCGAATGCTCGCTAAACTGACCTCGAATCGTTGGAATGGTTTAGCGGTCGGAGCATTTGTCACCGCAGTGCTTCAATCCTCCTCAGTGACGACGGTTTTGGTGGTGGGTTTTATTTCTGCCGGATTAATGACCATGCCTCAATCAATTGGGGTAATCATGGGGGCTAATATTGGCTCGACTATCACTGCTCAGATTATTGCCTTTAAAATTACCCGCTCCGCATTAGTGCTTTTTGCCATTGGCTTTGTCTTGCAACTAATTTCCCAGAGAAGATACTCCCGGCAGTATGGTTTGCTGTTGATGGGGTTGGGTATGATGTTTTATGGCATGGAGTTAATGAAAATTGCTACCAGTCCCCTACAAACCTATCCTCCTTTTATTAGCTTGATGCAACAGGTAGAAAATCCTTTACTGGGGATTACTATTGCCACGGTGTTTACTGCTTTGGTACAAAGTTCTGCTGTCACCACTGGCTTGGTGATTGTTTTGGCAAGTCAAGGCTTATTGAATCTTGAAGCTGGAATTGCTCTGGTGTTTGGTGCGAATATCGGTACTTGTATTACGGCGATGTTGGCGGCGATCGGCAAACCTTCAGAAGCTGTTCAGGCAGCGATCGCTCATGTATTGTTTAATATCTTGGGTGTTCTGCTTTGGGTTGGGTTTATTAATCAGTTAGCGGATACTGTACGTTGGCTGACACCTGCTTCATCTTCTCTAGAAGGTATGTCTAAGCTAGCAGTGGAAACCCCACGCCAAATTGCTAATGCTCATACTTTATTTAATGTAGCCAATGCTTTTATTTTTATTGGGTTTGCTCCGTTGTTGGCAAAGTTGGTAGAACATTTGCTGCCTGCAAAATCTCCGACAGTTCGGCAAAGCAAACCCAAATATCTTGATAAGATGTTGCTAACTACTCCTACCTTGGCCTTAGATCGGGTTCGTTTGGAATTAGGGCAAGTGGGAAAGATTGCCCTGAAGATGGTGTGCGGTTGTCTGCAAGTGGTGGAGGGTGGCACCAGTGATGAGGTGGCAGCACTACGAGCAATGGATGATGAGGTTGATCGACTTTATGGGGCGATCGTAACTTACCTCGGTCAGTTGAGTTTGGAAACCTTAGTGACTCAACAATCTTACCTTTTGTCTATGTATCTGAAGATTGCCAACTATATTGAAAATATTGGGGATACTATTGAGACTAATATGGTTGAAATTGGCAATGACAGGCTGCACCATGAGCTTGAGTTTAGTGATGCTACCCAAACGGTTTTAAAGTCTCTGCATGAGGAGGTTTGTTTTGCTGTAGACCAGGCGCTCAAATCAGTAGTTTCCTCTGATCCGCAGTTAGCTGCCCAGGTGGTGGCAATGAAACCCCAAATTAACGAGTTAGCTAGCCAAGCACATACTCATCTGGCTATGCGTTTAACTGCTGACCAACCGAATCGGTTAGTTGCGTTTGGCCTTGAATCAGATTTTATCGAGTATTTGAAACGAGTATATTATTTTGCCAAACGAATTGCCAAACTGATGACAGAAATGGATCTAGAAATACAGGGAGATAGAATCAAAAATGTGGTTGATAATTCTACCACAGAGGGTTCAACAATTAATAATTAATTAGGGTTTGCTGAAAAAGTCTTATGGGTAAGGGTAGGAGTCATATAAAATCCGGTTGAAAAGTCGTCCCTATCGACGATAGGAAGCAATCTCTTAAACCTCTGAGATTGCTATCCGTTCCGGAATGCTCCGCAAACCTTCCACTCCGTTCCAGTCGCAATGACGTAAGCTATAGTAATTATCCGGATTCTATATCAGGAGGTAGGGACGTTGCATAAGGGCGTCCGTACGGAGTCAGGAGGAACGGGGAATGATCGAGGAGGTAGGAGGAAGAATTATAAGAGTGATTTTTCTGCCTCGCGTCACCCTAAAATCCTAACTTTTTAAGCTCCCTAGACCGAAAACCTTGCACTTTTTCAGGGCTTAAAAAGCCTAAAGCCTTTATCTATCAACGCTTTAATATTTATTCAGCAAGCCCTAATTACTAATTATATCATGTCCGGATGTAATGGTATAAATAAAATATTTGGCGATCGAGAGGATATATTTTAATTTTTCCCCTACTCCTCTACTCCCCTACTCCCCTACTATCTTAAATTATAAGCGTTCAATCGGACATGGTATTATATCATGTCCGCTGGTATGGTCGCGTCGTGTAAAAGTTGGGGAAATATTTACCTTATGTAAGGTTTTTCCTTTTCTTCTTTCTTCTCTCCTAGATAACTCAAGCCTTCTTCCTTACCTTCTTACTTGCAATACCGATGCTACCGGACATGATATTATTAATTATTAATTATTAATTATTGAAACTCTATCCTCCCTAAATATAATCATCCTTTCCCCGACCCTGACCTCAGCATCTAAACCACTACCAAAAATCTCAACCTCTGGAGCAATACCATTTTGCACAGTCATCACCACAAAAAAATTATCACCCCCACTTGCTAATATCTTGCTACCTCTCTTTGTTTCCTCAACATCAAGCTTCACCTCCCCTGGTGTAACAAAAGTTCCTCTCATAGTTGCCCCAGAATTAGCCTTCAACATAAAACCATTATCCTCAACCACCACCTGCTCCTGAGTGTGCATTACCCAAACTTTTTCCGGCGCATCCCCAGTAAACCTATCCACCACCACAAACAAACCAGGCGCACCCGACACCCCACTATAGTCAACACCAAAAGACCGCAATGACTGAAAATCATTATCTTTAAACACATCATCCATATTCATACTCACCACCCCCGACCCATCAACTTCTCCCTGAAAAAAGTTTGGTTGAGCAGCTCCTGATGCAGACATATCTCCTACAACAACAACATTTTCATCCCCTCTTTTTCCATCATCTGGACCAGCACTCGCCCAACGTCCACCCAAACCCCAAATTCGGAAGCCACCCGCCTCTGGAAATGACCAGGAAGCTCTCAAAGGTTGCTGTTTCAAATAAATACTTGCCACAAAATCATTTTTATCCTTCCATTGGTTACGAAACAGATAAAAACCTTTTTCTTCATCTACTAATACCCGCTCAAATACCTTGGCTGGGTTTTTTGGTCTCAAACCTGTGATAAAATTAAGATTTAACAACCTTTTGATAAAATTTTCATCGGAAGTGTTTATTAGATTTTCAGAATATGCTGCCAGAAGAAAAGCAGCTTCATGGGGTTTTTTGATGGCAAAAGAGCGATCGCCTTCCCAACCAAAATGATGATGAAAAAACCACATCACCCCTGGCAAAAATTTTTCTGGTACGCTATTCCAACCCAGAGAAAACAGAGACTTCACTGGTGCTAGGCGATGACGACCATAAGTAGGTACTGATATTTCACCATCCTCTCCTACTATCCGCATTACATAATGGGGTAAAAACCATTTTATACTGGAGTCTTTGACAAAGTTGTGTCCGAACACATTTTCATAAGCTTGGAAAAATGGTAAAAGTGCTAATATCCAAGGTTCAATACTATAGAGGTCACCCTCAGTACCAAAAGAGCGATCGCCTACTGCAGTCTCCAGATAACGCTCAATATTCCTTTCAGCAATTTTCAACAGTCGTCTCACATCAGTCGGTTCTGAAAAAAACTGTTCCGGTTTATATAAAATAGCTAATGCTGCCAAACCAGCAGCACTCCGCGCTCTCCCACTCCAGTTACTCCAAGCAGTAGGGTTCCAACCTTTGCCACGAGTACCTGCAATTAATATTTTTGTCTGTTGCGCTAACCAGTCTGTAATTTTTTGGACTCGTTGCTCATCCCAGGCGTTATAACAAAGGTCGTAAGCTAGGGCCACACCAGCCACGATAGGGGCGTGTTCTAATAATCGTGGGCCAGGATTATTCAAGGATTTTTCTACTATTTGCCATGCTGTTTCTGCTGCTTGGGGGTCATCATTTAAGAGGGAGAGGAAACAATGGCCTGCTGCATGATATCCACCATTGGGAACGAATGCTTCGTAATAGATTTTTTGCTGGAGAGATTTTTCGAGTTGAGCAAGAATAGCTTGACCTTTCTGAGTTTTGGCTTTTTCTCGTAATTCTGGCAGTTGATTTTGACGGAAAATTAGCCGTGGATGTTCTCTAGGAGATATGGGTGTATGGTTTGGTATTTTTGTGGGGGAATAGGGTGTAATATTTCCAGTAACTTTTCCACTAACAAGTTCTTCGTTAAAGGTTCCTGAATAACTACCAACTATTTGCTTTTTATCTTTTTTATCTGGTTGCAATTCGATTAAATATTCTGCTTCTCCACCTTTTCTCCAAGGGTCGGAGTTAATATTAATTTTTACTTGTAATTCCCAGGAGTTATCTTTTTTAATAGTGTTAACTATACCATCATGTTCTGCTTGATTAAATGCTTGGGAAAATCCCCAGATTTCTGTTTCGCATTGGGATTTTTGACAAATTAAGTCTAAGGTAATATCTTGATAGTTCATTAATTGATAATTGATAATGGATAATTGATAATTACCTCTGGTTAAAACCGCTCTTGATTGAAGATTGGGAAATATCATTTCTTTTTTTCCCCTTAAAAGGGGAGGCTTTAAACCACAATTATTTAATTAATAATTAATAANATTTCTTTTTTTCCCCTTAAAAGGGGAGGCTTTAAACCACAATTATTTAATTAATAATTAATAATTAATTATTCGGTAAAGTTTTCTTCTTTTTGTTTCCATAGTGCATTATCTAGGGTAATACTAACATCTCTTGGTAAATCTATTTTTATTAATTTTTGTCTAATAAATTCTCCAGCACCTATGGTTAGCAAACTGATGGTTAATAGAGTGATTATTTTTTTTCGTCTCATTGTTAATTAGAGTTTGCGATTGGAAGTCTTTTGCTGTTTACTAATTATAGTTCGGTGAATTAATGGTTAGAGATAAAGTAAGTATTTCCTGCGGAGCATTCCCTATACGAAAAAACGCAGTTACAGCCCAGAAGGCTAACTGAAGGCTGAATGCTTACGAGATAAATCCTATGGTTTGATTTTAATTTGCACAATAGTTTCTAGATTTGAGATAAAGTCTCTGAGTGGCGAGTGCCTGATTATTTAGGTTGACTATTAATAAAACTATTGCACAATAGTTTTTAGATTTGAGATAAAGTCTCTGAGTGGCGAGCGCCTAATTATTTAGGTTGACTATTAATAAAACTATTGCACAATAGTTTCTAGATTTGAGATAAAGTCTCTGAGTGGCGATAGAACTCCGTTCCGCTTCGCGAGCGCCTGATTATTTAGGTTGACTATTAATAAAACTATTGCACAATAGTTTTTAGATTTTAGATAAAGTATGGGTGGCGATAGAACTCCATTCCGCTTCGCGATCGCCTGCATTATTGGTTGACTATTAATAAAACTATTGCACAATAGTTTTTAGA
>NZ_LGSU01000969.1 GCF_002260545.1 Hydrocoleum sp. CS-953
AAGATTTAGATGCAGCTTATGTTTGGTATGAAAATAGCCGTCAGGAACTTGGAGAAGAATTTCTTAATGCTATTGATAATTGCCTATCATTAATTCAAGCAAATCCTTTAGCTTATCCAATAATTTATAAACAAATTCATCGTACTATTGTGAGAAAATTTCCTTATGGAATATTTTATCTGCTCAAAGATGATGCTGTTGTTGTTATAGCTTGTCTTCATGCCAAACAAAATCCTCAAAGATTGCAAAATCGTATTTAAGTGGTAGGTTGGGTTAAGCGGTAGCGCAACCCAACAATAACTAGAATTTCTCGTATTAACTAAATTAAACCTAACCCCCCAGCCCCCTTCCCTGCAAGAGAAGGGGGAGAATAGCCCCTCTCTTTGCAGGAGAGGGGTTGGGGAGAGGTATTCATTAGCGATCGCCAAACCCAACCTACTAATTTCGCCTTGAGCTAATATCACCAATTGTTATAGTTGTTTCAGAATTGCCAGAAACATTAATTTGGCCGATATTATCACCTCCGGCCTGATAAACATCACGCCCTGCTCGAATATTCTCCTGCGCTTCCTGTTTGACTTCCTCCCATCCCCCTTCGGGTAAACCTTTACCCCCACGCAATAACGCTACGGGAAAATCTTCTGTTTGGGAAAAGTCGAATATGGGGGTTTGTTTTTCCCCTAATTGTTGAGCGCTTTCGGGAACGGTTTTGCTCACATGACTCATTAGGTTGGAAACCTTGACAATTTTATCTCCTGGTTTATTGCCTCCTCCTTGTAATGCTTCCAGAAAATGATATGTGTAGATACTCATTGTTTGATCGGAGCGTATCCATGATGACTCGTCTCCTGTGGATGAGGTGAATACTGCTCGCCCTGTTCCTTTTCTTAAGTCTGCTATTAAGTTTTTCGGGAGGGCGGTTTGACTGAAGTTTTCGGGTAATTCTAGTTCGTCTGTTTCTTTGGCAGTTGCCATTCCTTGGGCGTGACAACTATCTATTATTACTAATAGTTTTTGGGCGGATATTTGCTGGAGGGCGTTGTTAAATTCTGTTGCTGGTAATGCTGTTTTTTGTGGTTTTACGGGACTGGTGTCGTGGGGGATTAAATAATAGTTTTTGGTTGATTTATCTAGCCAACCATGACCCGAATAATAGACTAATATTGTGGCTTCTGGGTCGTTTTTTGCTTGTTGTTGGAGCCAGTTTAAGTTATCTAAAATGTTTTGTTTTGTTGCTTGTTCATTGCTGAGGAAGCGGAGATAATTTTCATTGTCAATGTAACTACAGAAGTCGGGTTTTATGAGGAATGATTTGATGGCTTGAACGTCTTTGACTGTGACGGGAAGTGACCAGTTGGAGTATTTGCAGTCGCCGACTCCTATTAGTAGGGCGTAGTTGTGAGAAAGTGTGTTAGACATGGGTATTTTGGGGGTTGGTTTGTAGTATTGAAGGCGTTGTTGGATGGTTTGAATGGTGTTGATGGTTTGAGATAACATTTGTTTGACAAACTTATCATTTTCTACTTTTTTTGTCAACTCAACAATTGTGTTTTCAGAACCTATTTTACCCACAGCTTCTGTTGCAGTTCTACGCATATCATAGTCTGAGTCTTCAAGTAGTGGAATTAATCCTGGAATCGCAGTTTCGGAACCTATTTTACTCAGAGCTTTTACTGCACAACTACGGACATAATAATTTGAGTCTTTTAAAAGTAGAATTAATCCTGGAATTGCAGTTTCGGAACCTATTTTACCCAAAGCTTCTACTGCACGACTACAGACAACAGAGTCTAAGTCTTCTAGGAGTGAAATTAAGCCTGGAATCGCAGTTTCAGAACCTATTTTACCCAGAGCTTCTGCTGCACGACTACGCACATAAGAATTTGAGTTTTTTAGGAGTGAAATTAATCCTGGAATTGCATTTTCAGAGCCTATTTTTCCTAGAGCTTCTGCTGCACGACTACAGACAACAGAATCTGAGTCTTTTAGGAGTGAAATTAATTCCGGAATTACAGTTTCATAGCCTATTTTGCCTAAAGCTTCTGCTGCACGACTACGCATATCAAAGTCTGAGTCTTTTAAGAGTGAAATTAGTTCCGGAATTACAGTTTCAGAACCTATTTTACCTAGAGCTTCTGCTGCACGACTACAGACAACAGAATCTGAGTCTTTTAGGAGTGAAATTAATTCTGGAATTACAGTTTCAGAACCTATTTTACCTAAAGCTTCTGCTGCACGACTACGCACATCAGAGTCTGAGTCTTCTGTAAGTTGAATTAATCCTGGAATTGCAGTTTCAGAACTTATTTCAACCAGAACTTTTGCTGCACTACCACGCACATCAGAGTCTGAGTGCTTTAGGAGTGGAATTAACCCCGGAATCACAGTTTCCGAACCTATTTCAACCAGAGCTTCTACTGCGCTCCTACGTAAATAAAAGTCTAAGTCCTCTAGAAGCTGAATTAATCCCGGGATCGCATTTTCTGAGTTTGTTTTTCCTAGAGCTTTTGCTGCACTGCAACAAACCTCAGTATCTGAATCTTCTAGAAGTTGAATTAATCCTGGAATCGCAGTTTCTGAGCCTATTTTACCCAGAGCTTCTGCTGCACTACCACGCACATCAGAGTCTGAATCTTCTAGAAGTTGAATTAATTGCGGAATCGCAGTTTCTGAGCCTATTTTACCCAGAGCTTCTGCTGCACTACCACGCACATCAGAGTCTGAATCTTCTAGAAGCTGAATTAATCCCGGAATCGCAGTTTCTGAGCCTATCTCAATCAGAGATTCTACTGCACTTCTGCGCACATAAGAGTCCAAATCTTCTAACATTTGAATTAATCTCAGAATCACAGTTTCCGATTTTTCGACAACTAAACCTATTTCACCTAGAGCTTCTACTGCATTCCAACGCACATAAGAGTCTTCGTATTCTAGAAGTGGGATTAATTCCGGTATCACAGTTTCCGAACCTATTTTAGCCAGAGCTTGTGCTGCATTCCAGCACACATAAGAGTCTTCATATTCTAGAAGTGGGATTAATCCTGGAATCGCAGTTTCTGAACTGCTATGCTCATCAGAGTCTGACTTTTCTCGGAGTGGAATTAACGCCTCAATCGCAGTTTCCGAACCTATTTTACTTAGAGCAAATGCTGCTCTCTTACGCAAATCAGAGTCTGAGTCTTCTAGGAGTGGAATTAATGCCTCAATCGCAGTTTCCGAAGCTATTTTACCCAGAGCATCTGCTGCCCTCATACGCAAATCAGAGTCTGAGTCTTTTAATAATTTAACCAACCCCGGAACAGCAACATCCGACTCCGTTAACCCTGCCAACTTAACTTTCACCAACCCAGGCAACTCCAACCCCTCAACCTCCACCAACGCCCGCTCCTGAAACCTCCCTTGCACCTTACCCACCAACCTCGCCCCCAAAAACCAATCAACCTCCAACGCCAACCTTACCACCCGCACCGCCAACGCCTCATCTTCCACCAACCCCAATATCAACGCCACAACTTCCGTCCACTTCAAATAATTCAAATAATCCCACTGCAACTCATAGTCACTCATTCCAGACAACTGCAACAACAACCTTTCCGCCACATAATACTGCTTCATAAAACCGATATCAAACGTCACAAGCGCGACAAGTCTAATGTTTACTTCTTGCTTCAACTGAGGCCGTCGGCGGTTACTCATCCACAAGCATTAACGGTCAAGCCGACCGCATTTCTCAAATTTATACTAGCATTCAAATCACGGTCTATAGATATGCCACATGACCGACAGTCATAAGTTCTCAGATTTAATGGCATATCTTGGATGTTACCGCACCTGCAACAAGTTTTTGATGATGGAAAAAATCTATCAACTACTACTAACTCACAACCGTACCATTGGCACTTGTACTCAAGTTGTCGCCTGAATTCATAAAATCCTTGGTCTGTTATAGACTTAGCTAGCTTATGGTTAGCCAACATCCCGCTCACATTTAAATCTTCTATGACAACAAGGCTGTGGTTTTTAGCTAGATATGTTGTCAATTTATGAAGTGCATCTTTGCGGATGTTAGCTACTCGCCTATGTAACGCGGCTATCTTCAGTTGTGCCTTTTTCCAATTAGCAGAACCAATAATTTTATTTCGGTTCAGGTATTGTAGTCTAGAGAGCTTGGCTTCAAACTTGCGGTATGACTTTACACTCTGAAATACTTTCCCATTACTTAACGTTGCTAATGTCTTAATTCCCAAATCAACACCTACAATTTTAGTAGTTTTTTGTGTTAATTTTGGAGTAAATTCATAGCTACAGCTAAGATACCAATCCGATGCCTGTCTACTAATAGTTATTTTTTGAGTTATTGCCTCAATAGGTTCGTAAGTTTTGACAATACCAATAAAAGGTAATTTATGATTCCATCCATTTAATTCTATTGGCTTTCCAGAATTATCAATTGTGAAACTATCATGTTTACCTTTTTTCTTAAATCTTGGATATTTACTCAATCCTTGAAAGAATCTTTTAAACGCTTCACCCAAGTGGATGAAAGCATATTGATAAACTTTAGATGATAAGCTTTTCATCCAGGGATAAAGAGGTTTTGTCTGATTAGTAAAAACCTCTCTGAGTTTACGGGCATTAGGTTTATAACCATCCCTGTAAGCCGCATTCCACAAACTTAACCCCCAGTTATAACACCATCTGCTATAACCTGCGTGTTGAGCCATCAGAGTTTTTTGCTTATTATTTAATTTGAGTTTAGTTCTGATGGATTTCATGTATTAGTGAACCCAGACTTTCTAATAGAACTGCTTTTTAAGCTATTATATCGTTATTCTTTGATTAAGTCAATGCTCCCAATTTTTCATCACCCACGCCAACTGCTTCATAAAACTGATACAAAGCGTCACATAACGTCACTTCTTGATGTTTACTTCCTGCTTCTACTGAGGCCGTCGGCGGTTACTCATCCACAGGCATTGACGGTTAAGCCAACCGCATCTTAACAGTCTATACTTACATTTGAGTCTTTGTCAATAGACAAGATTGGACATGATTGTTCTCCAACCCTCACTGCGCTGTTGTGTCGTAGCAAGCGGGATTTTTGGAGAGGTATATATAGATAGAGAGGCAGAAATGTGGAGAGCAGCGATTAGTGCACAAGATATAAAGCGTCACCCTCATTACTGACAAATGTGTGAAGAGAACTACCGTATTATATCGTTTACACACATAAATTGTTAACTAAGTCGAAACTCCTGCAACAACCTATCCCACCAACGTCGAGAACTTTCATCAACGGGAACATCTTGCTTGAGACGACTACGATAACTTTCAGTAAAACTCCGAAACACCAACCCCAGATGAGCAGGTATTACTTCGTTATAGTTAAACACCGAACACAACATCAACAAAAACATGGGAGTTTCCCCCAACTCCCGCAACCTCCCCTGCAACTGCTGCCATAAATTTTCACCATGCTCTGGCAAATAAGCACAGACAAACTCCTGCATTTGAGATTCCGTCAGAGGCAGCATTTCCAACCTTTTCTCAATCCCCAAATCTCCCCCCAGACTCAAATCTCGCGTCGTAAACACCATGGCAGTTTTGGGGTAGTCTTGCCGAAACATTCTCACCTGTTGTCGTGCCGCTTCCGATGCCATCTCGTTAAACCCATCGAAGAGGAGCAAAAGGGGAGTGTGGGGAGTGTGGGAAGTGTGGGAGGTGTGGGAGGTGTGGGGAGTGTGGGAGG
>NZ_LGSU01000097.1 GCF_002260545.1 Hydrocoleum sp. CS-953
GTATACTTTACTATAACTTTATACCTGAATATCATAATTATAGAATACAGCAACCTAGGCTTTTCTGAGGTTGTCATTTGCCATCAAGATATAGTTTTAAAACTAAGACAAATCTATGAGTAAGTCATCTTTCCTAAATTGCACAACTACTTTGATTCCAAGACTATTAAAATTAATAGTAATTTCTCAGGATTCTAGAATAGTTTAGGAACAGCCTTGCTTGAGAAAGAATTTAGTCTATATAATCCCAGATCATTAGCTCATTTATAAGTTACAAACACCGAATTATACCAAAAATAAGAATATGCACTCCCAGTTAAATCCAGAAACAACAGTAGTTGAAAATCTCCAACAAGCAGAAACCTATTTGGCCAAAGGAAAATTAGATAGAGCACAGGCAGCTTGTCAAAAAGTCTTAGCAGCACTACCAGACTTTGCCACTGGGTACAAGATACAAGGAAACATTAGCCTTGCTATGGGCCAAGTAGAAGAAGCTATGGCTTGGTACACAAAAGCCCTTGCTGCTCAACCTGATTGGGCAGAAGTCCATGCTAATATGGGTAGTCTATATGCTATGCAAAAGCAGTGGCAGCTAGCGATCGCCTCTTATCAAAAAGCTATCACCCTCAAACCAAATATTGCCGGATTTTACCGAAACTTGGCTAAAATTTGGCAGTTGGTAGGTAAGCCAGAGTTAGCTGCTGAGTGTTCTTATCAAATATTCACTCTAGAGCCAGAATCCGCAACAGCATCAGAATGTTTAAGTCTGGGTAAAACTCTTTTTGACTATCAGAAGTTGACCGAAGCGATCGCTTGTTATCGCCGAGCAATTAAGTTAAATCCTAATTTATTTAAAGGTTATCAATTATTGGGAGATACTTTGGTAATTCAGCGTAATTTGGATGAAGCAATAAGTTGTTACCAAAAAGCTGTAAAACTTCAACCGAATACATGGATAGCTTATCAGAAACTAGGAAAAGGTTTGCTAGAAAAAGGAAACTTTTCTGAGGCTGTTCTCGCTTTTCAGCACGCTATAGAAATTAACCCTAATGCTATTTGGTCTTACCAAAAATTAGGTGTGGCTTGGATGAAATTAAAAAATTGGGATGAAGTAATTAATGCTTATCGTAAGGCTATAGAGTTTAATTCTCAAAATGGTTTTTTTTACAACAATTTGGGGTTAGCTTTATCTGAAAAAAAGCAATGGTCAGAAGCAGTTGATGCTTACAAAATTGCGATTGAATTGCAGCCAAATAATTCTGGATGTTATCATAATTTAGGTAAAGCTTTATCAACGCAAGGCAAGAAGGAAGAAGCGATCGCCTGCTACTCAAAAGTAATTGAATTAAATCCAACTAACGGCGATGCTTACTATTTATGGGGAGAAATATTGCGAGAAAAAGGGAAGTTTGCTGAAGCTTTAGAAATTTACCAAAAAGGACTAGAAAATTTACCTACAGAATCTGGATTTTTCGCCAAACTTGAGTCTCTACTGGCGCAGCAAAAACAAAGCCTAATAGAAGATTATCGTAGTTTTGGAAAAGACCACAAACAAACTGGAAATTTAACAGAAGCAATTCAGGCTTATCAGAAAGTTACTGAACTTCAGCCTCAAAGTTCAGATTATTATGAACTAGGGATGCTTTTGGTAAAACAAGAAAATTTGGAAGAGGCATTATTATGTTATGAAGAGCTGTTAAAGGTACAGCCTTGGTCAAAGAATGAAATTAAGAAATATCCAGAATTAGGAATAGCTTTAGTTAGGGCTGGCAAACTTTGCAAAGTTATCGATTCCTATGATAAAGTTTTCCAGAAAAATATTCATAACTTAGAGTTTTATTATCAATTTAGCATCAATATTTCCGAAGCAGGATTAATCTCCGAAGCAGTTACCTTTTTTAAAAATTTACCTAAACCACAGTTTCCTAAACAACCTCAGCAGTCAAAAAATGAAAATAGTAATTCAATATACGACTTTATATGGGATAGCTTGAATCAAACTAATTCTAAAGATTTTGATCTCCATATAGAGCTAGAGGATCTAGAATTAGAATCTCAAAAAATTCAAAAACATTTTTCTCAAAAACATTTAAAGACTTTTGCCATAGATAAATTGCAACCAGGGGAGCTAGATTTTCTGGAAAAATGTGGCATTTCCTTAGAAT
>NZ_LGSU01000970.1 GCF_002260545.1 Hydrocoleum sp. CS-953
AATTATTACTGTTTTATTATCTTGGGTATTATTTGGCGATCGCCCTTCTATTGTAAGGACTTGTGCGATGGTTATTATTGGTTTGGGAGCAATTTTAGTTCTTCCTAGTGGCACTGGTAATTATCAACAAGGAGTTTTGGCTGGAGTAGGTGCTGGTATTACTTTTTCTGGATATGTTTTACTAACACAAATGTCCGCAGGAAAGCTTCATCCTATTCCATTTAGTTTAATTAATTTCGCTGGAATTTTTGTATTTTCTGCTTTAGGTTTAATTATGCCTAAACCTATAGAATGGTCGGCTAATATAGATACTACTGTATGGTCTGGTTTAATTGTTGGTGGTATTTTTCTGGGGATTTTAACACTTTCTAGCTATGTATTAAATAGTTTTGCTATTAGATTTGCTGGAGCTGCAAGAGCATCTATTATTGGTACTTTTGGTCCTGCTTTAACTGCTTTACTTGCCCTTTTTACTATTGGAGAAGTATTAGGAGTGAAACAGGTTTTTGGCATAATCTTGGTAATTATTGGTGTTGCTGCAATGAGTTTTGAAAGAATGTTTGGAAGGAAGAAGGAAGAAGGAAGAAGTTAGAAGCAAGAAGTTATTTAGGAGATAAGGAAGAAGCAAGAAGTTATCTAGGAGAGAAGAGGGAAGAAAAAAGGGAGAAGAAAAGTATATGAGTTTAATATATCAATACTGTTCAATTAAGGATTTTTTTTTGCAGTTATGTAATCTTACAGCAGTTTTCATTTGAGTAGACCACAGTAGGGACTAACCATGGTTAGTCCCTACAAGGTTTTGGTTGTGAGGATGTGGTTTATCAATCTGAAAAGCGCTGTAATATAGCAATCCGTGCATAGGTTGTGATAAATTAAAAAGTAAATAAAAAATTTGAAACTCTTACCTGTTGCCTGTTGCCTGTTGCCTCTTGCCTAAAAAGCAGCAAGATTTTTGCCACGAATAAAATAGGATTGCTATAGCTAGTCTAATAATTTCATATCTTAATGAGTTAAGGAGGAAGAAATAACGCTTTAGTTATCTAGGACAGAAGGAGTAAATATCGATCAAAAAGGATAAAATGATAGAGATAGCAATCTAAAATAGATTGGAAAAGCTATTTTTTACATATCATAGATAGTTAAAAATAACTGCTGAAATTAATTATAAACGGCTATATCTATCATTTTTGCTCTTTTCCTCAATATTTCTTACCAAAAAATCAGGTCCAAAGCTTCACCTTTTAAGGGGATGAAAAAATATTTAACTCAGTATTTCAAGCCTCCGACTAAGGTCTGAGGTTCACTGATAACTGTTAACGCAGTTCCTCCGCAGGAGGCTAACTGAAATGACTTCCTCCTTCTTCCTTGCTTCTACTACTTGTAATAAACATTTATAAAATTGGTATAACTTCTTCCTTCTAACTTCTTCCTTCTTCCTTCTTCCTTCNACTAAGGTCTGAGGTTCACTGATAACTGTTAACGCAGTTCCTCCGCAGGAGGCTAACTGAAATGACTTCCTCCTTCTTCCTTGCTTCTACTACTTGTAATAAACATTTATAAAATTGGTATAACTTCTTCCTTCTAACTTCTTCCTTCTTCCTTCTTCCTTACCTTAATGTACGGTTTCCACGAACTAGCACTCAATAGTTTAGAGTGCTAAATTTTTATTTGGAAGCAATAGGAGAAATTATATGGCCAAAATTGTAGAATTTGATGATAAATCCAGACGCGCTCTAGAACGTGGAATCAATAGCCTAGCTGATGCGGTAAGAATCACTATGGGGCCAAAGGGTAGAAATGTATTATTAGAGAAAAAATTTGGCGCTCCCCAGATTGTTAATGATGGGATTACCGTAGCGAAGGATATTGAATTAGAAGATCCTCTAGAAAATACAGGGGCTAGATTAATTCAAGAAGTGGCATCTAAAACTAAAGATATTGCTGGAGATGGCACAACTACCGCTACAGTTTTAGCTCAATCTATGATTAAAGAAGGTCTCAAAAACGTAGCTGCTGGCGCAAATCCAGTAGCAGTGCGTAAAGGGATTGAGAAAACTGTTAATCAGTTAGTTCAAGAAATAGAAACAGTTGCTAAACCAGTAGAAGGAGAAGCGATCGCTCAAGTTGCCACAGTCTCCGCAGGTGGTGATGCAGAAGTAGGGAAAATGATTTCTGAAGCAATGGATAAAGTTACCAAGGATGGGGTAATTACCGTTGAAGAATCTAAGTCTCTTTCTACAGAATTGGAAGTTGTGGAAGGGATGCAAATTGACCGTGGTTATCTTTCCCCTTATTTTGTAACTGATCAAGAGCGTTTGGTAGTAGATTTTGAAAATGCTCGTATCTTAATTACTGACAAGAAAATTTCTTCTATTCAGGATTTAGTCGCGGTATTGGAAAAGGTTGCTCGTGCTGGTCAATCTTTATTAATTATTGCTGAGGATATTGAAGGGGAAGCTTTAGCTACTTTGGTTGTGAATAAAGCACGGGGTGTACTAAATGTTGCTGCTGTGAAAGCTCCTGGTTTTGGCGATCGCCGTAAAGCTATGCTCCAAGATATTGCTATTCTTACAGGTGGTCAACTCATCTCCGAAGAAGTTGGTCTGAGTCTAGAGATGGCAGACTTAGATATGATGGGTGTTGGTCGCAAAATTACTATTAATAAAGATAATACAACTATTGTTGCTGGTGGGGATACAGCAGAAGAAGTGAAAAAGCGGATTGGTCAAATTCGCAAACAGCTTGCAGAGAGCGACTCTGACTATGATAAAGAGAAATTACAAGAGCGCATCGCTAAATTAGCTGGTGGTGTAGCAGTAATTAAAGTTGGTGCTGCTACAGAAACTGAACTCAAAGACCGGAAGTTACGCATTGAAGATGCTTTGAATGCGACAAAAGCTGCTGTTGAAGAAGGTATTGTACCTGGTGGTGGTACTACTTTAATTCACTTGTCTACTAAAATTGATGAGCTAAAAGGTAGCTTAACAGATGAAGAGCAAATTGGTGCTGATATTGTGAAGCGTGCTTTAGAAGCTCCTTTGCGTCAAATTGCAGATAATTCTGGTGCTGAAGGTTCCGTAGTTGTAGAGAAAGTACGTTCTACTGATTTCAGTGTTGGTTATAATGCTTTAACTGGCGAATACGAAGATATGATTAGTGCTGGTATTCTCGATCCAGCAATGGTGGTACGTTCCGCGTTGCAAAATGCTGGTTCTATTGCTGGTATGGTATTAACTACTGAAGCTGTAGTTGTTGAGAAACCAGAGCCGAAAGCTGCTGCGCCTGATATGGATGGCGGTATGGGCGGCATGGGCGGCATGGGCGGTATGGGTGGCATGGGAATGCCTGGTATGGGAATGATGTAATTTCTAGCCATCAGCTATCGGCTATCAGCTATCAGCTCAAGTCCAAACAATAGTTTGTAAAGGATTTTAATTTTATTAATGTCCTAACACTTTTCTGTAGTGCTATATATAAGTTAGCCTGTTGATCAAGGGGTGTTGCTCTAGTAGCGCACCCTTAATTATTTTGTAGCACAAGCTTCCAGCTTGTCCACTTATATCATGTCCTGATGATTACTATAGCCTGTGTCATTGCGAGTGGAACGGAGTGGAAGGTTTGCGGAGCATTCCGGAACGGATAGCAATCTCAGGGGTCTCAGGAGATTGCTTCCTATCGTCGCAATGACGAGTGTTCAATCGGATTTCATATTATATCATGTCCTGATGATTAGTGATCAAAAAAATTTTGTTTGTAGTATAGCTCTCAGCCTTATCTATAGTTAGGGCTAGAGCAATTCTACGAACTTTAAAAAAAGCATAGAAACCGGGTTTGTATCAAATGCCCTTGTACGGACGTTGCATGCAACGTCCCTACCATCGACCTCCGACAAACCCGGTTTCTTATAACACTTCCGTTGCCAAGTGGATCATGATATAAATTTGAGAATGTTATAATTAGTCTAATTAATATTAATATTTAGAGTAATTATGGCTGGTAAACTTTGGCGCAATATTTGGCAAGTTCTAAACACAGAAATAAAATTCAATTCTTCCGGAATTGTTACAGGTGGAGTTGAAGCTAGTAAGGCACTTTTTGAAATAGCAAAAGCATTACAAGAAAATAAGGATGCTAAGGAATTAAAACCTTTTATTGAAAATATTGATTCTGTTTTGGATGTGTTAAATTCTCCCCTAGGAAAAGTTGTAAAGGAGAGTTTACCTTTTTTGCCTATTGCAACAGGAATTATTGCTTATATTGTTAAACAAAGTCGGCGGGAACCAACGTTGGAAGATGCGGTGCAGTTGGTGGCTCAGGTAGCTTATTTAGAAAGTTTTAGACAATTTTTTATAGAACATCCAGAAATATCGGAGAGGCTGACAGAAACTGAGGCTTCGGAAGCGGTACAAAAAAAGATTAATAAGTTGGATGAAGATATTAATTTTAATGACAGAGATGCTAAGAATACTTTGATTTGTTTTTATGATTCTCCCTTGAGAAAAAAGTTTGATGATATTTTATTTGCACGTTTAAAAGAATCTGGTTTAGATGAAAATACTGCCAAAATTGTCACTGAAAGAATCTCTCGCAGTACGCATCGTTATATGAAAGAAGCGGTGGTAAAGGTGAAAGATGATGCTAAAAAATTAGCTGGAATTTATGGGGATGGTTGGCAGCAAGATTTGGAAGTTTATGGCAGTATTGATAATTATTTGAAAGACAACATCGCTACTAAACCACAGGAAAAAGTATTTGATGAAAATTTCTATTTTCGGCAAATTTATGTGCCACTAGAAGTTAAATCTGTTAAGTCCGATGGGAAGGTTCAAGAAACAACAACATCTNGCAGTATTGATAATTATTTGAAAGACAACATCGCTACTAAACCACAGGAAAAAGTATTTGATGAAAATTTCTATTTTCGGCAAATTTATGTGCCACTAGAAGTTAAATCTGTTAAGTCCGATGGGAAGGTTCAAGAAACAACAACATCTCAGAATATTGAGGAGTGGGCAAAAACAATTTTGGTGGATAAAAAGAAAGACAAACAGGTGTTATTTATTCAAGCAGGGCCGGGAAGAGGAAAAAGTGTATTTTGCCGGATGTTTGCTGACTGGGTGCGCCGGGAATTACATCCTATTTATACGCCTATTTTGATTCGGTTGCGGGATGTCAGAAATTTTGCTGCGAATATTGATGAGACTTTAGCTGATGCTGTGGGTTGGGATTTTGTGAAGACTGATAGCGGTTGGTTGACAGACCGCAATACTCGGTTTCTGTTTTTGCTGGATGGGTTTGATGAGTTATTGTTGGAGCGGGGAGCGAGTAATGACTTGAAGGTGTTTTTAGACCAGGTGGCACAGTTTCAGAAACGAGCAGGGGAAAATAAGGAGCGCGGTCATCGGGTGTTGATTACGGGTAGACCTTTGGCACTTTATGGTATTGAAAGGTTGATGCCATCTAATTTAGAGCGGGTAAGTATTTTGCCAATGGGTGATGATATTCAGCAACAGTGGTTTAAAAAGTGGCAGATGGTTGTAAGGGAAGCGAGAACAGAAAAGTTTCGGGAATTTTTGCACAGTCAACAATGTCCGGAGCAGGTTAAGGAGTTGGCGCGGGAACCTCTGTTGTTATATTTGCTAGTGGCAATGCACCGAGATAAGAAGTTACAGGTAGAGATGTCTGTTACTACTAATGTTGGTGGGACAAAAGTTTTGATTTATGAGCAGGCGTTGAAATGGGGGCTAGAA
>NZ_LGSU01000971.1 GCF_002260545.1 Hydrocoleum sp. CS-953
AACCAAAATGCTCTTGATTTAATGCGTGGAATTAAACAGAAATTTGACCCTAAAAATATTCTGAAGCCACATTCTTTTGTGGGTGCAATTTAGGGGAGTAGGGGAGTAGGGGAGTAGGGAGGAGGGGAGAAAGGAGCAGGGGAGTAGGGAGAAATAATAAAGTAGGTTGGGTAGAACGAAGTGAAACCCAACAAAGCTTTTCAAGTCAAAATTCAAAAGTCAAAAGTTAAAAGTGAGACACCGAAAAATGTAGCTTGGAAAGCATTATTTTTGTTGGGTTTTTCCGTGGTAAATGCTGCGCAAATTTTCCTCAACCCAACCTAGACTCTGATAACTGTTTAAAACCTAATCCAGCAGAAACCAAATTTTGTTAAAATTATTGTTGGGTTTTGTTCTTCAACCCAAACTACGCTCTGAAAAAGCTAATAATTGAAAATGACTCAATGTTTAAATCCTGACTGTTTAAAACTTAATCCACCAGACACAATATTCTGTCAATACTGTGGTGAAAAATTAGTTTTAGCGGAACGTTATTGGCCTATAAAAATTATCAGGCAAGGAGGTTTCGGCAGAACTTTTCAAGCAGTCGATAAATACAAACCTTCCAAGCCTTTTTGCGTCATTAAACAATTTTTTCCTCAAGCACAAGGAACTAAAAGTTTATCAAAAGCTGCGGAATTATTTGCTCAAGAAGCTGAACGTTTGGATGGTTTAGGTAAACATCCATAAATTCCCGAACTTTTTGCATATTTTACCCAGAATAATCGACAGTATTTAGTACAATAATTTATCGAAGGGCAAAATTTACAATAGGAGTTACAAGAGTCGGGAGCTTTTAATGAAAGTCAAATTACAGTTTTAAATCTCTCTAAATCCCCCTTTAACAGCGGGACTTTGAAGTTACCCCCTTTCCAAGGGGGGTTAGGGGGGATTAAATATCTCTACCCTAAAGATTAAAGGATTGCTATAATATTAAATTTAGGTTTGAAAAACTTTTAACATAAAAGATGCAGATACAAGACATAAATACCCAAAATAATCCAACAATTCCAGCTAAAGATAGCAACTTTTTACAACAAAATCCACATTTAAACTCCTTAGCAGATAACCCTAGTTTTGACTCTCAAAATCCACCCGACCAAGAATTAATTGATACCTGCGTTCACTGTGGATTTTGTTTATCAACTTGTCCTAGTTATCGGGTAATAGGTAAAGAAATGGATTCTCCCAGGGGTAGAATTTATGCTATGGATGCTATTAACAAAGGAGAAGCATCTTTCAATCAAACAACTTCTGAACATTTTGATACTTGTTTAGGTTGTCTTGCTTGTGTAACTACTTGCCCATCTGGAGTTCAATATGACAAATTAATCGCTGCAACTCGTCCACAAGTAGAACGAAATATCCCCCGTTCATTACCTGATAAATTAATTCGTAATCTCATATTTAATTTGTTTCCTTATCCTAATAGATTACGACCTTTACTTATCCCTCTATTCGTTTATAAAAAATTAGGAATTAACAAACTTATTCGTGGTAGTAAATTGCTGGAAAAAATCTCTCCTAGATTAGCAGCAATGGAATCTATTCTTCCAGAAATTACTGTTGATTCTTTCGATAATAATTATCCTACTATTGTTCCTGCTCAAGGAGAAAAACGTTATCGAGTTGGTTTAATTTTAGGTTGTGTTCAAAGAATATTTTTCTCCCCCGTTAATATGGCAACAATTCGAGTTTTAACTGCCAATGGTTGTGAAGTTGTTATTCCTAAAAGTCAAGGTTGTTGTGCTGCTTTGCCAGAACATCAAGGACAAACAGAACAAGCTCATACTATGGCAAAACAAATGATAGATAGTTTTGCTAATACTGGAGTTGATGTAGTTATTATTAATGCTGCTGGTTGTGGTCATACTTTAAAAGAATATGGTCATATTCTGCAAGATGATTCTGAATATTGTGAGAAGGCAAAAGAATTTTCTAATCAAGTTAAAGACGTGCAAGAATTCTTGGCAAATGTTGGGTTAACATCTAAACTTTCTCCTTTAACTGAGGATGAAGAATTGAATATAGTTTATCAAGATGCTTGTCATTTATTGCACGGTCAAAAAATTAGTTTAGAACCCAGAAAATTATTACAACAAATTCCTGGAGTGAAGTTGCGCGAACCCATAGATGCAGCTTTGTGTTGTGGAAGTGCCGGAATTTATAATATGTTACAACCCGAAATAGCTGATGAGTTAGGGCAACAAAAAGCTGAAAATTTATTAAATACTGGTGCCGAATTAATTGCTTCTCCTAATCCTGGATGTTCTTTGCAAATTAAAAAGCATCTAGAATTACAAGGCAAGAAAATGACTTTAATGCACCCAATGGAATTATTAGATTATTCAATTCGGGGAGTGAAGTTACAAAGAAAATAGGATGCTGGTGCATAGTAATGGTATAGGGAGTGTAGGAAGTGTGAGGAGTGTGGGAAAAAAAATGTATATTTTCACCATTATTATGCAGGACTACCGAAAATAGTAAATGCTACCTAAGTATAAAAAAAGGAAAGCGATCGCTTTCCTTTTTTTTCAGATAAATCTTAACCATAAAACCTATGTTACGAGAAAAAAGTATTGAAACTACTTGTTATAAATTAGCTTAAACATCAGATTTCAAAACCTATCTACTTATTTGCATCAATTTGAAAAGTCTTCATCAACAATGAACAATACCTCCAACACACAAAGTGCCATTAATATCAAACAATTAAATATCAAAAAGCCATTAACAATTGTGTTTGTATCAATTCTAAAATTCAATCTGTTATTGATACTTGATGGTTCCGAGGCTAAAGTAATAGTTGATGTACTTATATTATTGTTAAAGACAAAATTGCTGCGATCGGCAGCACTAATATGATAAGTTTTACTTTGCTTAGGAGAAAATCCTAACCCTTCAGACATTCTATTATTAAATTCAGAGAAAGTATGAGCTTCTGAATTAGCTTCAATAGACTTAAATTTGGCTTGAGCTACTTCTGCTGTTCCTACGGATAAGGTAACAAGAGCAGTTCCAACAGTAGTTAAAAGTAGTTTATTAAAAGTTTTCACGGGAGTATTGGTCTTGTATCTAAGAGTTGGTATCAAGTAATTTTAAATTGTTAATTTATTTTTACATTATTAAAGACAAAATTGATGTGATCTATATCACTAATATCAATTTTTATTTAGGTTAGGAGAAAATCCAAACTCTTCAGAAGACAAAAGTTTTCACGAGAGTATTAGTCTTGTATTTAAGAGTTGATATCAAGCAACCGTTAAATATAAATTGACACAACCGTAGATTTAAGTAAATTTTATAAAATCTTAATAATTTACAATTATATTTATACAGTTGCAAATACTTGGAGCAAGTTTGAGACTAAGATTTACAACAAATTGCCAGCGATCGCCGATTTATGAAGTTTTGATCAAGTTGAAGACCTTAGATTNCCGAAAATATTTATACAGTTGCAAATACTTGGAGCAAGTTTGAGACTAAGATTTACAACAAATTGCCAGCGATCGCCGATTTATGAAGTTTTGATCAAGTTGAAGACCTTAGATTAGCTATTTGTCATTTGACAATACAATCAAAACTTTTGACAAATAACGTCCAACTTTCCTGAAAGAGTTGCTTATTGTCCAGTAATTCCATAAAATCTTACTTTTGACTGTCTTGAGTGCGTCTTATATTCTGGAGGGGCTGTGTGCGGAATTACTTCCGTACTCTATACGCCCCGTAGGGGACCTCAGAATTACGCACTCGATGTATGACTTTTGACTTTTGACTTGCGTGAAACGGTATAAGTCCTGAGATAATTTGTTAGTTGGAAACTGGAGGAAAATTTTACAAAATGAACCGCTCTCTATTTTTATTTATAAGTCTAGCTATTTTAGGTTTAACATCCTGTAACGCTGTTAAGGAAATTCAGGAATTAATTGACCCACCTCCATCGCCAACATCCACAGCATCTCCTATCAAACAAAAAGAACAAAGACAAGTATTTCCGATCGAGCAAAATGGAAAATATGGGTATATCAATAAGACGGGCAAAATCTTGATTCGACCAAGATTTGATCGGGTAAAAGATTTCTCAGAAGGATTAGCAGCAGTAAAAATTGGAGAAAGATGGGGTTATATCAATGAAAAAGGAGAAATAGTTATTAAGCCAGAATTTGATTCTGTTTTACGTTTTTCCCAAGGATTGGCACCAGTCAAAAAACTTGGAGAAAGATGGGGTTATATTAACAAGAATGGAGAAATGGTAATTCAACCACAATTTGAAGATGCGGTCTATTTTTCTGAAGGGTTAGCACGAGTAACAATTGATGGTAAGTGGGGTTATATCGATCAAACTGGCAAAATAGTAATTAAGCCAGAATATGGAGGACAAACAGGGCGGGGTTTCTTTGTTGACGGGTTAGCTGCTGTAAGGGTCGGTGCTGCTTATGAATATGGATATATAGATCGGAGTGGAGAAGTAGTCATTGAGACCAAATATGATTTTGCTGGAGATTTTATTAATGGTTTAGCGAGAATTCAAATTGGCGATCGCTGGGGGTATATTGATAAAAATGGCACAGAAGTCATTAGAGCAAAGTTTGAATTNCTTTGTTGACGGGTTAGCTGCTGTAAGGGTCGGTGCTGCTTATGAATATGGATATATAGATCGGAGTGGAGAAGTAGTCATTGAGACCAAATATGATTTTGCTGGAGATTTTATTAATGGTTTAGCGAGAATTCAAATTGGCGATCGCTGGGGGTATATTGATAAAAATGGCACAGAAGTCATTAGAGCAAAGTTTGAATTTACTCAAGATTTTTCTGAGGGTTTAGCAGCAGTTAAAATTGATGATAAGTATGGCTATATAGATGTTTCAGGCAAGAGAGTTATTCAACCGGAGTATGATTTTGCAGGCAATTTTTCCGAAGGTCTAGCAGAAGTCAGGATAGATGACAAATATGGCTATATTAATGCTGCCAATGAGATGGTTATTGAGCCTGAGTTTGATAATGCTTTTGCCTTTTCTAATGGTATTGCAGAGGCATGGGTAGAGGACAAAAAGGGTTACATAGATAAAATTGGTAGGTTTGTCTGGAATGTAAATAATTGAGGGAACAGGGGACAGGAAAAAACATAAATAAAAAAGAGGAAAAAATGTTTTCTTTTTAGGATTTATGGAAGTTATAATTTTTTATTGTCGGAATAAATCACAAATTTTAAGATGTAACTGCCTTTTTTGAATTTGGTATAATTTCTATTTCCTATTCCCTAAAGTTCTGAAACTTTGTACCTCATTAACTCTAACTTGCCCATAGCGCTATAGTTATGCTAACCACGCCTAAATATATCTAGGGTTTGCTGAAAAAGTCTTTTTTAAGGAGTAAGGAAGCCGGGGAGTAGGTAGGGACGTTGCATGCAACGTCCCTACGGGAGTAATTTTTTGGCCCAACTATGCGCTAGAAATGCGCTCCTTTTTGAGCATCAAGAGCTGAAAACCAAGGTATTTCAGACCTAAAAATGCACTTACCTTTATCTGTCAATGCTTTTAGATGTAATCAGCAAGCCCTATCTATGAGTGTGGTTAGTGCTACAACGAGACTAAAGATGCTTAGTCTTTTTGGTTCTCCTGCTCCCGTAATGGTGAGAATATATATTTTTTTCCTACACTCCCCACAGTTCCCACACTCCCCACAGTTCCCACACTCCCCACAGTTCCCACAC
>NZ_LGSU01000972.1 GCF_002260545.1 Hydrocoleum sp. CS-953
AGTTTATAAATTTTTACCCCCTTTTCTTTGTAGTGAAGTTAGACGATAATTCCATTGAGAAGCCAAAAAAATAGATTTATAGCATTAAGCAAATAAATAAGGCATTTCAGTTACCAGTTATCAGAGATTACTTCTGAATTCTGAGTTCTAAATTTTGAATTCTAAATTCTGAATAGAGAATTATTTAGGAGAAAAAAAGTGAAACTTTCAGTATACGGAAAAGGCGGAATTGGCAAATCTACAACAAGCTGCAATATCTCAGTTGCCTTAGCCAAGCGTGGTAAAAAAGTTCTACAAATCGGTTGTGACCCAAAACACGACAGTACATTTACCCTTACAGGATTTCTCATCCCCACAATTATTGACACCTTGCAAGAAAAGGATTACCATTATGAAGACATTTGGCCAGAAGATGTCATATATAAAGGCTATGGTGGTGTAGACTGTGTAGAAGCAGGTGGACCTCCGGCTGGAGCAGGTTGTGGTGGCTACGTTGTTGGTGAAACAGTAAAACTACTCAAAGAATTAAACGCCTTTGACGAATACGACGTAATCCTATTTGATGTATTGGGCGACGTAGTTTGTGGTGGTTTTGCAGCTCCACTCAACNGGCCAGAAGATGTCATATATAAAGGCTATGGTGGTGTAGACTGTGTAGAAGCAGGTGGACCTCCGGCTGGAGCAGGTTGTGGTGGCTACGTTGTTGGTGAAACAGTAAAACTACTCAAAGAATTAAACGCCTTTGACGAATACGACGTAATCCTATTTGATGTATTGGGCGACGTAGTTTGTGGTGGTTTTGCAGCTCCACTCAACTATTCCGACTACTGCATGATTGTTACAGATAATGGCTTTGATGCCCTATTTGCAGCTAACCGCATTGCCGCCTCTGTGCGAGAAAAAGCTCGTACCCATCCCCTACGTTTAGCTGGCCTAATAGGCAACCGTACATCCAAACGGGATTTGATTAATAAATATGTAGAAGCCGTACCAATGCCAGTCCTGGAAGTTCTGCCACTCATTGAAGATATTCGAGTTTCTCGTGTCAAAGGCAAAACATTATTTGAAATGGCCGAAAGCGATCCTTCTCTCCAATACGTTTGTAATTATTACCTAAATATTGCTGACCAAATTTTGGCTCTGCCAGAGGGAGTAGTACCCAATGAATCTNATTGAAGATATTCGAGTTTCTCGTGTCAAAGGCAAAACATTATTTGAAATGGCCGAAAGCGATCCTTCTCTCCAATACGTTTGTAATTATTACCTAAATATTGCTGACCAAATTTTGGCTCTGCCAGAGGGAGTAGTACCCAATGAATCTCCAGATCGTGATTTGTTCTCCCTGCTATCTGACTTCTACTTAAATCCCAGTAAGCCTCAAGTTATGTCAGAGGATGAAGAGCTTGACCTGATGATGGTTTAATAGATTTAGCCCTTCTCAGGATAAGGAATATAAAGATCATGGTTTTCTTTAAACAATTATCAACGTCCCTCAAACAAAAATGGTTAGAGTATTACCAAAAAAATCGCCCATGGTTAATACTCCACATGACAGAACAAAATACAGTCCAAACTCCTGATGGAGGTAGGAGACCTGTATCATACCTTATCCTGGGAATTCTCAATGCCCTGGACCCAGAATTAGAAGCATTAATGTTGCCCTTCTCTAAACTTAAGGCAGATGCAGATAGTTTAGTAGAGGTTTTAGGTTTAAATTTTGACCCTGACATTGCCATAGGCGTAAAATCTGGTTCTCCCTTAGACCAATCAACTCCTATATCCTCTTTGGATACTCCAAATGAAGATGCTCTGGAGTCACCAGGAGTAAATCAGCCACTTATGCCAGATACAATTGAGGATTCTAATGATTTAGGTACAGCAGCAGCAGCAGCAATTACTGGAGCTGCTGCTGTAGCTGGAGGAGTTGCATTAGCTGCTGGATTAGATCGAGATTCGGATGATTTGTCTGATGATGACCAAGGTGAGTCAGACTTGGAACTGGAAAGTGATGATGAGTTGGATATGGGATTAGATTCTGACTCAGAAGCTGATGATGATTTGGACTTGGATATAGAGTCGGCTGGGGATGAGTTGGATATGGGATTAGATTCTGACTCAGAAGTTGATGATGAGTTGGATATGGGATTAGATTCTGACTCAGAAGCTGATGATGATTTGGACTTGGATATAGATTCTGACTCAGAAGCTGATGATGATTTGGACTTGGATATGGATTCAGCAGCGGATGAGTTGGATATGGGACTAGATTCTGACTCAGAAGCTGATGATGATTTGGACTTGGATATGGAGTCGGCAGCGGATGATTTGGATATGGGACTAGATTCTGACTCAGAAGTTGATGATGATTTGGGAGATATTGACCTTGACGATCTAGATGGAAATAAGTCTGATGATATCGATCTGGGAGGAGATAGCTCTGATTTTCTAGCAGAAGATATTCCCGATCCATTTGAGGATACATCGGCTAAGTTAGACGAGTCAGGACTAGATGAGCTTGGTGATGAAGATGTAAATCTATTTGGTCAAAGTTCCTCAGATGAGCTAGATGATATAGACCTTAGCGAATTAGGAGATGATAATCAAATTGATGATTTAGGAGATTTTGATCTTGACCTGGATGGAGAAGACTTAAATTTGGATGAGGCTGATCTAGATTCTTTAGCTGGAGATAAAAAGTCTTCTAATAATAATGATCCTGAACGGTTATTGGGTTAAGTACCAGGAATATTGACTGTTACAAAACTCAGACTTTTTGCCAATTCCTACCGCTAGACTCAAAGATAGAATAGTTCAGTTAGATGAAGAATATGCCATATTCTTTATAGAAAAACAAAATGAGTTATACAAAGATTGCCTCGTTTTTAGATGGAGACAATCTAGCTACTTATGGTAAAAAATCTAATGATGAGAAACCTAAGTCGTTCTAACAAGCTTTCCTACTGAATGCTGCGCAAAAGCGTTTCATATCGCGCAGGGAAAAAGGAACAGGGAAAAGGTGCAGCTTGTATGAAAGTGCTAAGAATTGGCATCTGAATACAGACTATAAGGTTCCTGGAAATACCAAATATTATCAGAAAAGTAAGCACCAAAGCTAGGTTTAGAAATCAGCCGACTGTGTAAGAGCATTTTGAAGATTCCCCAAAGATATTTCTTTGGTTAGTTAAGAAGAAAGCTCTCAAGACTGATTTATCCCCTTGTTTAGGAGGAGTAGGGGTTTGGTAAGTAAATCCCTACAATTAATCCCTGTAATACCAATTCACTTTAAAGATGTCACAAATAGTTTACAACTTTAAATGTGAAATAATTTCCTGAAGTTACTGTAGTGTCAGGGTTTTGCAGCCCATAAAATCTTAATGCAAGACTGTTGAGTGTCTTGAGTGTGTCTTACATTCTGTTTCCTTACGGATTCCGCAGGAAATGGAGACCTCAGAATTACACACTCGATGCATGACTTCCGTGAAACGGTATAACTTTCTTCCTGGAAGTAGTCAATTTTTGCATTTGTAACTATTGATTTTCCCCAAAAAATGTTGATAAATAGGAGTATTTTTTATGACTAATACTATTCAACCTGAAGCTTTAACTTTTGAATGTGAAACTGGCAATTATCATACTTTTTGTCCGATTAGTTGTGTGTCTTGGCTTTATCAAAAAATAGAGGATAGTTTCTTCTTAGTAATAGGTACTAAAACTTGTGGTTATTTCTTACAAAATGCCATGGGAGTAATGATTTTTGCTGAACCTCGTTATGCTATGGCTGAGTTGGAAGAAGGTGATATTTCAGCTAAGTTAAATGATTATGATGAATTGAAGCGTTTATGTTTACAAATTAAGCGTGACAGAAATCCTAGTGTGATAGTTTGGATTGGCACTTGTACGACTGAAATTATTAAAATGGATTTGGAAGGTTTGGCTCCTAAATTAGAGTCAGAAATTGGCATTCCCATTGTGGTTGCTCGTGCTAATGGTTTGGATTATGCTTTTACTCAAGGGGAAGATACGGTTTTAGCAGCAATGGCTGCTCGTTGTCCGAAACAAGTTTTAGAAGCAGAAAAAGAGGAAAGAAATGGCATCCAAAAACTCTTAAGTTTTGGCAGGAAAAAAGAGGAGGTTGCTGCGGAAGAATCTGAATATGTTAATCATCCACCTTTAGTTTTATTTGGCTCTTTACCAGACCCAGTTGTTACTCAATTAACTTTAGAATTGAAGAAGCAAGGAATTAAGGTTTCTGGTTGGTTACCTGCTAAACGTTACACCGAATTACCAGTTATTGAAGAGGGATATTATGTGGCAGGTTTAAATCCTTTCTTGAGTCGTACTGCTACTACTTTAATGCGCCGTCGTAAATGTAAATTAATTGGTGCGCCATTCCCTATCGGACCTGATGGAAGTAGGGCTTGGATTGAAAAGATTTGCTCTGTTTTTGGTATAGAACCTCAAGGTTTAGCAGAAAGAGAAAAGCAAATTTGGGAGAATTTAGAAGACTATATTCAGTTAATTCGTGGTAAGTCTGTCTTCTTTATGGGAGATAATTTGTTGGAAATTTCTTTGGCTCGTTTTTTGATTCGTTGTGGTATGACTTGCCCAGAAATAGGTATTCCTTATATGGATAAAAGATATCAAAAAGCTGAGTTGGAAATGTTGGAAAAAACTTGTCAGGAAATGGGTGCGCCTTTGCCGAAGATTATTGAGAAACCTGACAATTATAATCAGATTCAAAGGATTTATGAATTACAGCCAGATTTGGTAATTACTGGTATGGCTCATGCTAATCCTTTGGAGGCGCGAGGTATTAATACTAAGTGGTCTGTTGAGTTTACTTTTGCTCAAATTCATGGGTTTACAAATGCTCGTGATATTCTGGAATTAGTAACTCGTCCTTTGCGTCGAAATAATGCTTTGAAGGATTTAGGTTGGGATAAGTTAGTTAAGGAAGAAGCTAAGGTTTAATTGACAGATTTTTGGGGAGGTTTTACCAATGGATAATGGATAATGGATAATTGATAATTAGAGATAGTTTTCATTATCCATTATTCATTATCAATTAATGAATCACTCTACTAATTTTTTTGAGGGAAAGTCAAAGACAATTCTCATCTCATTCACAGATTTTGTCACAGAAAAAATGCCGATAAGTTTGGCAAAATTTACCACTTCCTCAGAAAAATACTTGCTGATAGTTTTGGGAATTTAGTGATTTTCTCAGACTGACAGCCAAATAGATAATTTTTCATTTCTAGTAATTTTGATTGAAGGGAGAAATAGAGNGAAAAAATGCCGATAAGTTTGGCAAAATTTACCACTTCCTCAGAAAAATACTTGCTGATAGTTTTGGGAATTTAGTGATTTTCTCAGACTGACAGCCAAATAGATAATTTTTCATTTCTAGTAATTTTGATTGAAGGGAGAAATAGAGGGTAATTTTCATTTCATCCAGAAAATACTTGCTGATAGTTTTGGGAATTTACCGATTTTCTCAGACTGACAGCTAAGGAGATAATGTTTCAGCTCTAGTCATTTTGATTGAGGGGATAAATAGAGGATAATTTTCATTTCATCCAGAAATTTTCCACCAGAAAAAATGCCGATAATTTTGCCAATATTTAGTACCGACTCAGAAAAATAATTGCTGATAGTTTGGGGAATTTAGTGATTTTCTGGAGCTGATAGGTAAAGAGAGAATTTTTCAACTCCAGTCATTTTGATTGAGACCAGAAATAGAGGATAATTTT
>NZ_LGSU01000973.1 GCF_002260545.1 Hydrocoleum sp. CS-953
CAACTGCTGGTTATGGTACAGCTTTAGGTGTTATTCGTTCCGCGTGGCGAGAGGGAAGATTGGCCAAAGTCTACGCTGATGAAACCCGTCCCCGTCTCCAAGGAGCAAAACTTACTACTTGGGAATGTGTCCAAGAAAACATACCCGTCACCCTAATTAGTGATAATATGGCAGCCCATTGTATGAAACAAGGTTTAATTCATGCTGTAGTAGTGGGAGCTGACAGAATAGCAGCAAATGGGGATACTGCCAATAAAATTGGTACTTATAGTCTAGCTATTGTGGCCAAAGCACATAACATTCCCTTTTTTGTAGCTGCACCCCTATCAACTATAGACTTTAAAATATCTGATGGTAGTCAAATACCAATTGAAGAAAGGGATGCCAAGGAAATATATCAATTAGGAGAAACGCGCATTTGTCCAGAGGGAGTAGAATTTTATAATCCGGCATTTGATGTTACACCTGCCGAATTAATTGCAGGAATAATGACAGAATATGGTACAGTTGCGCCGGGAGAATTAGAACAATTTAGGATCAAGCAGTTAGTTTAATTATTGCTCTGCTGATTAATTCTCGCGCGCATTGACAGATAAACGCTTTAGCTTTTTTAGGTTGAAAAAAGTGCCAACTTTTCGATGGAAAAAGCTGAAAAATTCAGCATTTTATGCAGACAAAGGCAGAAAAATCAAGGGATAATTCTGACTCCTATCTCCTCTAAATTCCCCGTTTCTCCTGACTCCGTACCGATGTTGCATGAAACGCCCCTACGACTCCTGACTCCTACCCCTACCAAAATACTTTTTCAGCAAACCCTAATTAGATGTCTCAGAAGTACGGGGTGTTAACAAGAAAAGCTCTAATGTGCCATTAACCTTAATTTTGTAAACTTCTTCAGCTTTAAACTTCTTTTCAATGCCAGCCAGTAAGGTTGGTGATGGATTAGCATATGCTAACCAGATGCGCGATCTAGTTTTTGGTAAACTTTCCAGCCAACTTTCTACAGCTTGGGGATCATCTTTAGGTGTGTCTATTCTTACCTCAATAGTTGCAGAACCCCTATAGTAATGATTCAGCGCTCTGGGAATTGACTGATTAGCTTTCCAAACAATTACATCCCCAGACTGCTCGTTGGTTTGAATCAGTTGGACAAAACCCCGCCAATCTTCTCGATCCTTTACTGTATAGTAACGCTTTAACCCCCCACCAACAGCAACGAAATATATCAGAGCGATCGCCACTGCTGGAATTCGCCACCTACGCCAAACCACCATAAACCCTGCTGCCAAAAGAATAAAGATATAGGGGGCAGTAAACATAATATAGCGATCTACCCAGATAGAACGGGAAATTTGAGAAACTAAAAATATTGGAATTAAAGGTAAAAATCCCCAAGCAGCAGCCCAACCAAGTTTATATGAATTTCGTTTTTCAAAAAAAGCTAAACCTATTAAGCTGGCTACCATTACCGAGTAGAGATTGTAAAACCAGAAAATGGCCTCTGAATTAGCTCTGCCAAATGACCAAGCGGTAAAACGACCAGGTTGTAGTAGTACATTAATAATAGTGGGGGCAGATTTTAAGTTAGCTGTTACATTTTCTAAACTTGTTTCTACTGTTCCTCTAAATCCACCCATAAAGTTAGCCGAAGTAATAGCTATATTAATTACCAGAGGAGACCATAATAGAATAATAGCAATCAACCCAGCAACAAAACTCAATAATACACGCTTTTGTTTACGAAACTTCCAACCGAATAAAACTATGTCCGGTAGCAATAAGAGTAAATTTAGTCGTGTAGAGCGAATAGCTAAGTATCGAGCGATCGCCCAAAAACCAATAGAAAACTTATTGGGAGATTCCAAAGCAGAAGTTAAAGCCAGAGTACCAAGCAATCCCAAAAAAGTGCTAACTCCATACATCCGCACCTCTTGAGCATGATGAATAAACAAAGGCGAAATAGCAACAAATAGGGCNCGGTAGCAATAAGAGTAAATTTAGTCGTGTAGAGCGAATAGCTAAGTATCGAGCGATCGCCCAAAAACCAATAGAAAACTTATTGGGAGATTCCAAAGCAGAAGTTAAAGCCAGAGTACCAAGCAATCCCAAAAAAGTGCTAACTCCATACATCCGCACCTCTTGAGCATGATGAATAAACAAAGGCGAAATAGCAACAAATAGGGCGGAAATTAAACCCACAGGTTTGCTCGCTAGACGGCAACCAAGTCGATAAGTTAAGAAGACACTACCCAAAGTAAAAACAAGGCATAGCCCCCGCAGCCAACTATCGCTGTAGCTAAAGAGCATCCAACCTTTGAGGAGAATGAGATGGATACGGCCTCTCCACAAGAGATCTAAAATATCTCTTTTTGCTCGATCTACACTGATGAGTTCATCTATCCAAAGACTTTCTGTGCCTAGTTGATAGAGATATAATCCAGTAGCTAATAATAGGATTAAAGTAATAGGAAATATCTGCCAAAATAAATCGGACTTTGCTTGATTTTTTGTAAAAGAGGAAATTTTTTCTTTCATAGTAGATCCACCACAAAATTATCGGAAAGTTAGGAAAATATAGATGATTTTGTTCGGCGCTGGTGAATCAAGATATGAAATCCAAGTTGGTACTACAAGAAACTGGGTTTATTGGAGAAAGATGTCAGTATGATCAGGCATCTAAATATCAACCCGGTTTATACACTTAAAAAAAATCATATATCAAATCACCAACACCTTTTGTTCAATAAACATCTGCAGAAAATAAAATCGCCCTTTATTTGGCATTAACTATAGTTGTAAAATTTGCTAACAAAATATTTTTTAGTTCCTTTTTTATCAAAATATATTGCCCTTACCCCTTTTCCTGTTCCCTGTTCCCTAAGCTAAAAAAAAATTATATATCTTTTTCACCAGATGTCTAATATTTTAATTAAGGGTTGTGAGAAAAAGGTACATCAAATCTTTTTCTCTATAAAACTGTTCATTAGTAAATTCCCAGTGTTTTTCCAGTTTTAATTTATCCCCAAAAGTCTCTTCAAACAAGCTTGGATCAAAATCACCTTGGCAAACTAACCAAAGTCTTTCTATTGGTAATAGATTGGATAACTCTACCTCTAAATCAGTTTTGTCCACCTCCAAAATAGAACAAATATCTTTACGATAAATAGATGCAGTACCATTATAGTAATGAGTTAGTGCAGTAGTCATTTTTTCAGAACCTATCGATAAAACTATTTTATCCCCTGGTTTTTCTATCGTATTAATCACTTGTGCGATACCACGCCAGTCTTGACGATCTTGAACAGTATAGAAACGAACCAATCCATTAGTAGTGGCAAATAAATAAATAATTGCTATTACAATAGCTACTATACGCTGCAAATTCCATACTCTCATAAAACCAGCAGCAAGTAAAATTAGAACGTAAGGACATACGAATAATAAGTAACGGTCTATCCATAATCTCTGAGAAACTAAAAATATCATAGCTGCAGGTATAAAAGCCCAAGCTGCCATCCAAAGAAGTTTTCCTGAACGATGCTTTTTAATCAACCCAAAGCTTAATAAAAATAGTAGGATGATTGTATAAGCTTGATAAAATAAGCTGATTGCTTTTGATGTTGAAGGGAATGGAAAAGCTGTAAAATGTCTTAACTTGCGTATTACTTCTGTTATACTGGGAAATGCGTGTCTACTAGAAGATGTCTCAACCTTGGCAGTTATGTTTAAAGCTCCCGTCAAGAAACCTATAGTGTTTGAAACTAATGTCCATAGAGAGGGCAGCCATAAAACAAACCCTACTAACGCCCATTTTCCAAAACGTAATAATACATCACGTTGTTTGCGAAACTTCCAACAAAATATGAGAATATCTGGTAGTAATAAAGTGGCATTCAGTGGAGCAGTCATGTTCATTAACGCTCGCGTGCAAGCCCACCAAGCCATTGAAGAGTTGGTAGGATTTTCTAGTGCATGAACTAAAGCGAGGGAACCACCAAGAGCTAAACAAGTACCCAGTGAGTACATCCGCACCATTTGGGCAAAATTAATAAAAATTGGTGAAAGTGCCAGCAACAAAGCGGCAATTAAACCTGCTCCCTCTCCAGCTACACGACGACCAAGTTGGTAAATTAAGAATACACTAGCTAAACCAAACACAACAGATAAGCTTCGTAACCAACTATCGCTAGTGCCAAATAACATCCAAAATTTTAGGAGTATATAGTAAATTGGACGTATTCTAAATAAAGATATCTTGACTTTAGCGTCATTAATACTGTAAAGTTCATCCACCCACATACTCTCTGTACCAAGATTATAGAAATATAATCCAGTAGCTAATAATAGAATTAATGTGATTGGTATCCATTGTTGCCAGTAAAATTTTTCTTTGTGAGTAGTTGTATTCATATATTTATAAGAATTAAGTAACTTATGGACTATAATAATTCCATGTCATTTTACTACGGCGGTAATGATTTTGAGACCATAATCTAGGGCGATTCGGATTGGGATTAACTTCAGGGTTACTGTAAATATGTAGCTTATTTCCGTTAAGAACAATCAACTCTTCTCGCCAGTCTCCAGACACATCCGCTACATAAAGACGATCAGCTTTTTCCTTAAATCTGTGGAGAAATTTCCCAGTCAAAGGATCGAAAATTGCCACATCTCCTGATTTGTGGCGCTCTTTGGCTGCAGCTAACTGTTTGGGTTCTCCTCTCCAATCTATGGTAAATATAACTTCTACCCCTCTGACTGTCCAACCTCTAGGGGCAACATTGTCCATTTCATAGTTAGCAATGAGCTGACCCTGGGCATCAAAGACAAAAGGTTTCTGGTGTTCATTATAACGACTGCGAGACCATATTTCTAACCCCGGTCGATTGGGGTCAAAGTCACCAATAGCAGCATTTTGAGGTTCTTGATTTTTGTAGTCAGTTTCCCAGATTAGGCGATCGCTATTAAATAGAAGAACTCGATTACCACCACTTCGCTTACGACCACTCTCTTCCAAAGCTATTACCTCTAATCCAGGAATATCTGGACGCACATCAGCAACAAATATGGAATCAATATGACCCTTGGGGGAAATTCGCACCAGCATTTCTCCATCTGGGGATATTAGAGTTGCACCCAAAACTTCATCTTTACCATCTCCATTTAAGTCTGCTACTCGAGCCCCATTATGAGCATTGGCGACAAAATCATCTCTCGTCCATAACGGTTGGGGGTCTTCTTTTTTGAGCAAGTCATCTATTGCATAAGCAGCTAAAAAGCCTCCTGTGCGATATCCTTCTGAGTTGGTAGTCTGTAATAATAAATCCTGATGGCCTTGCCCACGAAAATTAGTAATTACTAGGTGTTCCCATCTTTCTGTTCCTTCTGGTGATTTCAGAGTGATAGTTTTCTTGTTTTTTCCACTTTCACCTTCAACAATGTGAAGAGTATTATCTTTAGTTAAAAATAATACTTCTGTTTTGCCATCTCCATCTACATCACCTGCTTGTACTCCTGGTCCGAAGTGTCCAGGTAAACCATTCTTCTCAGATTTTATGGTAACCTGAATATTTATTTGTTTTGCCCAAAGTTTTTGACCACTTCCCTGATAAACTACAATATGTCCAGGTTTGGTAATAATAAAATCCTTTTGACCATCATCATTTATATCTGCTGTAATTATTCCTCCTATTCTTTCATCTTCAGCAGGTAACTCTTCTAATTTTATAATTTTGGGTTTAATAGATGAATAAGAT
>NZ_LGSU01000974.1 GCF_002260545.1 Hydrocoleum sp. CS-953
GGAATGGCTGAGTAACAAAAATTAAATATATTTGATATTAGTTTATCAAACTTAAGTTAAATTGAACTGAAATTTAAGATACATGAAATTTTTTTTTCATAGTAGCAAAAATAGGTTAACCTGAAAATATAGCTTGAGAATATATAAAAGAATAGATAAGGTCTAGCAAAAAAGCTATGAATGTTAATCATCAATGCTGAATTATCAAGCATTGTGAGGAGGATAATTATGTCAGAAAAAGTCGCTTCAAATGTCAGGAACATTGCTATTGTCGGTCCCTATTTAAGTGGAAAAACAACACTACTAGAAAGTCTATTATCAACCACAGGAGCAATATCCCGTAAAGGCAGTGTCAAAGATGGTAACACTATTGGCGATGCTAGTGCAGAAGCTCGCGATCGCTCCATGACAGTAGAAATAAATGCCGCTAGTACCGAGTACGGCGGCATTCATTTTTCCTTTCTAGACTGCTCCGGTTCCATAGAATTTGCCCAAGAAACCAATAACGCCCTCATCGGAGCAGGTGCAGCAATAGTCGTGTGCGAACCAGACCCAGCTCGCGTTCTCACCCTCGCCCCACTATTAAAATTTCTGGATGACTGGGAAATTCCCCATATAGTCTTCATCAACAAAATGGATCGAGTATCCACAGACGAAAACGACTGCAAATCTAACTTTGGCAAAGTATTAGAAGCACTCAAAACTGTCTCCAACCGCCCCATCGTCCCTCATCAATACCCCATTGCCAAAAATAATGAACTGATTGGATTTATTGACTTAGTAACCGAACAAGCTTATCATTATCATCCAGGAGCGCCATCAGATCCGGTAGAAATTCCTGAATCTCTGAAAGCAGAAGAACACGCTGCTAGAGAAGAAATGTTGGAAGAGTTAGCTAATTTTGACGATCATTTATTAGAAGAGTTAGTCGAAAATATTGAACCGCCCCAAGAAGAAATAGTTGCTGACCTAAAAATGGAGTTGAGTGCAGATTTAATTGTACCTGTATTTGTAGGAGTGGCAGAAAAAGATTCTGGCGTGCGTTCTCTCCTAGATGCTCTAGTGCGAGAAACTCCTGCACCAGTAGAAACGGCAAAACGTCGAGGTTTAAAATCAAATTCTGAAACACCTATTGCTCAAGTCTTGAAAACCTATTACACTCCTCAAGGTGGTAAACTCTCTTTAGTTCGGGTATGGCAAGGAGAAATTGCTGATGGTATGACTTTAAATGGAGTTCGCATCGGTGGAATGTATCGGTTGATGGGTCAACAAACAGAAAGTTTACAGTCAGCTAAAACTGGAGAAATAGTTGCCCTCAGTCGGATGGAAGGTATCCAAACAGGTGACACTTTAACTACAGATGCAGACCTGAAAACTAAGTTGCCTAAAGCAGAAGTATTGCCTCCTGTTTTTGCTATGGCGATCGCTCCTGAAGACCGGAAAGATGAAGTAAAAATGAGCAGCGCTTTAACAAAGTTGCTGGAAGAAGACCCCGCATTAATGTGGGAACAACATGGTGATACTCACGAAGTCATCTTTTGGGGTCAAGGAGAAATTCATCTACAAGTAAGTTTAGACCGTTTGCGCCGGAAATATAATGTTTCGATGAAAACTCACTTACCCCAAGTTCCCTATAAAGAAACTATTCGGAAAAATACTACTTCTCACGGTCGTTATAAACATCAAAGTGGCGGTCATGGTCAGTTTGGGGATGTGTATTTAGATATTCAACCTTTGCCACGGGGGTCAGGTTTTAATTTTAGTGAAACTATTGTTGGTGGAGTGGTGCCGAAACAATATATTCCTGGTGTGGAAACAGGAGTACGGGAATATCTCGAACATGGTCCTCTTGGTTTTCCGGTGGTAGATGTAGGGGTGACATTGACGAATGGTTCGTATCATTCGGTGGATAGTTCGGAGCAAGCATTCAAGCAAGCAGCACGGGTAGCAATGCAGCAGGGAATGAGTGACTGCCAACCAGTTTTGTTGGAACCTATTGCTTTAGTAGATATTTTTGCACCCACTGAGTTTACCTCAAAAGTTTTGCAGTTAATAAGTATCCGTCGCGGTCAGATATTGGGTTATGAAGGTATGACTGACTGGAAAGCTTGGGATAAGACTTCTGCTTATTTAGCTTTTTCAGAAATGCAAGATTTAATTGTGGAGTTGCGATCGCAAACAATGGGAGTCGGTTGTTTTAATTGGCAGTTCGATCATTTACAAGAAATGCCAGATAAATTAGCTGAAAAAGTCTTGACAAAGAATAGTAATACGAATGGTAATGGTAATGGTCATCGTTAAACTGTTTCCATNGCTTGGGATAAGACTTCTGCTTATTTAGCTTTTTCAGAAATGCAAGATTTAATTGTGGAGTTGCGATCGCAAACAATGGGAGTCGGTTGTTTTAATTGGCAGTTCGATCATTTACAAGAAATGCCAGATAAATTAGCTGAAAAAGTCTTGACAAAGAATAGTAATACGAATGGTAATGGTAATGGTCATCGTTAAACTGTTTCCATCGGTAACTCAATACTAAAATAGCTTGATTATTCAAAATAATTAACCGGACTTAATATTAGTTATAGTCCGGTTAGTTAGTTATTTGAAAAGTCAAATTTAATTGATGCCCTGAGAATTTTTACTGAGATAAATAGCAAAGTGCTTTGAGTTTTAAAATAGCTAGATAAAAATATTGCTGTTTCATAAATAATTTTTCATATAGCGCTACGCGCTAGGGAATAGGGAATAGGGAATAGGGAATAGGGAATAGGGAATAGGGAATAGTAAACTGTCAAAGGATTTTCCTACGGAATGCTGCGCAAACAGGATTTATAAATGTCCTAATCTTTGCTTCGACTGCTATAATAGATATCAAAAACTTCTGTAAATATAAAAATCTGGTTTTTCTCAGCAATTTTGAGTTAATAAATAGAAAACTTTTGCAAGTATATAGATTGTAAAATTTTGTTTCATTTCCAATAATTAGGGTTGTCCTCAATCCATAAAGGGGTTAGCATACATAATGCTTCATAAATAAGAGGAGTCGGAATTCCGATTAGGAATTAAATCTACGAATTACAATATGTCTAAGACTTATACTGTTGAAATCCACCACCAAGGACAAACTCACACGATAGAAGTGCCAGAGGATAGGAAAATTCTAGAGGTTGCTGAGGAGGCTAAACTGGAGTTGCCTAACTCATGCAATGCTGGTGTTTGTACTACTTGTGCAGCTCAGATTATTGGAGAGGGTACTGTAGAGCAAAGTGATGGTATGGGAGTTGGTCCAGAACTCCAAGATGAAGGTTATGTTTTATTATGTGTTGCTTATCCTCGGTCTAATTTAAAGATAGAAACTGGAAAGGAAGATGAGGTTTACACACGTCAATTTCCTTCTGCATAAATAGAAGGAAGGCACGACAAGAATTTTTAACACGGATATACGGATAAGAAAAGTGCAAAAAGCTAATCAATAAATATAATATTTATACTTGATTATTCCTTAGTCAGTATCCTTGTTATCTGGAAAAATTTTCTTTTGATTAAACAGTTAAGTATGCTATAGCAATCCTATTTTAGTTGTAATATTTTGGTGGTAGGGGCGTTTTCCTGACGGAATGCTCCGCAAACATGTCGCGCAGCGAAACGGCCGTTAGCTTCGCATAACTATCGTTAACGCCCGTACAGGAGTCACGAGTCAGGAGTCAGAATTTTCAAAGCGTTCAGTTTAAATTAGCTATTATAAAACTTATCACAACCTATTTAGGATTGCTATATGTATTTTATGGCTGTTAGCTAAAGATAAGCAAGTATGAACTAATTAATTATATAATTGCTATGAGCAAAAAATAAGGTCTCAAGCTTCTCCTTTTAAGGGGATAAAAAAATAAACTTCAGTATTTTAAGCCTCTGACTTCAGGGGTCGGTACTGATAACTAATAACTGATCAATAATAACTAATAACTGAAATGACTACTCATTTTATTGACGCTGAAATTGACCTGCAAGAATCACCAGCAAAACTCAATCAAGAAATTGAAAAAGAGTTGGAAAAACGCGGAACTCCTCTACGTTGGGCAGTGACAAAAGTAGATACAGAAAAACAAAAAGCTCATGTAGAAGCTGTAGTAATTGAGGAAAAAAAATTAACAACTAATTCCTAAAAAGAGGGAATAGGGAATAGGGAATAGGGAATAGTGAGGAGTAAATGTCAATAACCTCCCATTCTTATGATGGAAAAAATAAAATTCAGTATTTCAAGCCTTATGCTTCAGGGGTCGGTACTGATAACTGTTAACCCAGTTCCTCCGATAGGAGCCTAACTGTTAACGTAGCTCCTCCAACAGGAGGCTAACTGAAANAATTGAGGAAAAAAAATTAACAACTAATTCCTAAAAAGAGGGAATAGGGAATAGGGAATAGGGAATAGAGAGGAGTAAATGTCAATAACCTCCCATTCTTATGATGGAAAAAATAAAATTCAGTATTTCAAGCCTTATGCTTCAGGGGTCGGTACTGATAACTGTTAACCCAGTTCCTCCGATAGGAGCCTAACTGTTAACGTAGCTCCTCCAACAGGAGGCTAACTGAAATGAAACCTTATACAGTAGTCTTAATTATTCCCACTGGTATCGGTGCATCTATTGGCGGTTATGCTGGTGATGCTTTGCCAGTAGCACGGGCGATCGCTCAAACCTGCGATACTCTGATAACTCACCCTAATGTTCTAAATGGGGCACAACTCTATTGGCCATTACCTAATGCTCTATATGTAGAAGGGTATGCCCTTGACAAATTTGCTCAAGGATGGTACGGATTACAACCAGTACATCAAAACCGAGTAGGTTTAATCCTTGACCAGGCCATTGAGCCAGAATTACAACTGCGCCATTTACAAGCTGCCGATGCTACGAGAGCAACTTTAGGTCTAAATTTGACAGATTACATTGTGACTGACTCCCCATTAGGAGTAGAACTACGACAGTCTGAGTCTGGCGCATCTTGGGGCACAATAGCTAATCCTGATAGCTTGCTACGAGCAGCACATACCCTAATCCACAAAGCAAAGGCAGAGGCGATCGCTGTTGTTGCCAGATTTCCCGATGATGAAGGTAGTACAGCATTACAAGAATATCGTCATGGTCAAGGAGTTGACCCCCTGGCAGGAGCAGAGGCAGTTATTAGTCATTTAATTGTCAAAACTTTTCAAATTCCCTGCGCCCATGCTCCTGCTTTGTTGCCTCTACCCCTAGACCCTAACTTATCACCTCGGTCTGCTGCTGAAGAAATTGGTTATACATTTTTGCCTTGTGTTTTGGTTGGTTTGAGTCGTGCGCCACAGTTAGTGACATTAAAAGAGGGTTTGCCAGTTCCTAATAGTATCTGGGCAGAACAAGTTGATGCGGTAGTTGTACCTGCCACAGCTTTTGGAGGTAGTGGGGTGATGAGTTTCAGTCAAACTAAAGCACAAATTATTGCGGTGAGAGAAAATAAAACCCAGATGGAGGTATCACCTGAAAAGTTAGGTATCAAGACGTTGGAGGTAAATTCATATTTAGAAGCGTTGGGGGTTTTGGTTGCTCATAGGGCAGGTATTAGTCCAGAGGCTTTAAAACCAGAAATATTATCAATTGCCAAAATATAGTAATAGCTATAGCCATAGCAGTTTCTCTTGCTTCATTTCCCCTTTTTTTTATACCAAAATAGTAATAGCTATAGCCATAGCAGTTTCTCTTGCTTCATTTCCCCTTTTTTTTATACCAA